>JANQLA010000062.1 GCA_028280855.1 Melioribacteraceae bacterium | reverse complement strand
TTCGGCGCCGAGTACGGTGGCAGACGTTCATCCCTTCTCGATATTACCAATGTTGACGGTAACCGTAATCACTTTGAAGGAATTGTAAACGTTAGTCTTCTTTCAGCATCTACAACGTTGCAAATGCCAATCGGATCAATCGGTTCGTTGTCGGGCTCGTTTCGGCGTACTTATATTGATCAAACTTACTCAAAATGGATTGATGATGTACCGGTATACTTCTTTTATGACGGCAACTTAAAAGCATACTTCGATTTCGACAGGCGCAATAAGTTATCCATCAGTTTCTTCTCCGGGAAAGATGATCTCGATTTTAAGCTGGATAAGAATGCCGAAGAATCGCTCGGTTTTCTTTACGATTGGGGCAACACTACAGGCAGTATCAATTGGCGTCATATTTTTAACACGAAAATATTTACAAGCTTCTGGTTTACTGCGAGCCGCTTTCAATCCAATTTCGACTTCGAAGCAGTTGAACTTACAGAGGATAATTTAATTTCAGATTACTCTGCAAAAGCTTCCGTTGAATACTATTTATCGAAGCAGCTTAACTTTAAGTTCGGTGCGGAACATAAGGTGTTACACGAGAAGTATGATCAGACTGTTCCAGATCAGAGGATTTATATAAATAACCACAGGCAGCTTTCGACTGCGTATCTTTCGGGTACATGGAAGCCGAATGATCGATGGAATGTTGAGGCCGGGTTGCGCGCAAATTATTATAACACTGATACAACATTCAAGAACATAGAGCCGCGATTTTCTGCGAAGTATAGATTGACTGATAAAAGTAATTTGAAATTCGCTACGGGTTTATATCACCAATATGTTAACCGAATTCCGCGACTATTTTTCAGCAGTATTTGGGCTACGGCTAATAAGTATAACGAGGAATCTTCATCAACCCATTATGTGCTTGGCTACCAACGCGAGCTATGGGACTTGTGGGAATTTGAAGTTGAAACGTATTATAAAACTTATAATAACATTTACCAGTTTAACTTCCATGTGGGAACCGATGTAAAGCCGGCATACTTCGATGAAAGAGGCAGACCGGTATACGCGTCGACAGAAAACGTATTCAACAAAGGCGATGGCGAATCATTCGGGCTTGAACTTTTATTGCGCAAGGATTATGGCGACATAAACGGCTGGGTATCGTATGCATGGTCAAAGACTAATTACCAGTATGCGGAAATTAACCAGGGAAATTATTTTAATCCGCGCCATAACAGGACTTCAATTGTAAATGCTGTTATAAACGCGAACATCGGCAAATTGATTTTTGGCATGTCGCCTAACTCCGATTCAAAGTGGAATCTTGGCGTTAACTTTGTTTATTCATCGGGTCAGCCGATAACAACGCCTTCATCAGCTTATTTGACAAACACATTGCCTGACTGGGGAAATCTTAATAATAATCAGGGCGGCGGAAATTCTTACAATCTCTACCCCGCTTCAATTAATTCGTTTAATCTACCGGATTATATCAGGATGGATTTAAGCGTCAATTATGAGAAGGACTACGGTTCATGGTCGCTGAATCCTTACTTGCAAATAATCAATATTGGTAACAGGCAAAATGTATGGTTCATACAATACGAGGATGAAATTGTTGACGGCAGAGTTAAACAAACAATTGATAAAGTGAATATGCTGCCGCTGCTTCCAAGCATCGGTGTGAATATAAAATTTTAAGCCCTGCGGGCAGCACATAAAAAGAAGTGCAAGAAAATATTTTTATTAAAAAATTGAAAACGGAATAAAAATGAAACATAGAATTTTATTAATGGTTGCGGCGGCAGCTTTTCTTGTGGGTTGCGGCGATCCGGATATTGATATTACCAATTCAGAGTATGAAGAAAAAATTGTTGTTGAAGGATATTTATACCCGACCAAAGCTGTAAGAAACATTAAGTTAACTCGAAACTTTGAATTAAATACATTGGTTGATCCTTCGGAAGTGATATTAACCCCGTCAAATAACAAAGTTGTTGCGAGTATTAACGATGCGCCGCTCGTGTTCGATTCGCGTACGGGTACTTATTTTACTGACGACTTTATACCTGAGTACAACAAAGCATATAGACTAAAGGTGAGCGCCGAAATAGATGGACAGGAACTTTACACTGAGTGTGAAACCATCACCCCGGCTGAAGGATTCAAAGTAATAAACAAAAACCTTGGTACTATTAAATACAGGGAAGGTGACCCTGTAATTGAATTTAATACATCACCCGGAACAGACTTCTATGCATTCTCTTACCGGGCGGAAAACGCGACAGTTGAAAATTTTATTTATGATAATCCTTATGTACCGGATTTAAAACCAGAAGACATTGAAGAAGACTTTGACGATTTTCTTTACCAGCTTGACTTAATGATTAACGTAGAATCAGACAGGGATGAAACTATCAAACATAAACTCAGCGGTTTGGACATGTGGTTTTATAGTGATTACACAGTTATTGTTTACGCTGGTGATCAGAATTTTAGAGATTACACGCTTACCGTTAAAAATGTACAGGAACCCGATGGCAATTTTGTTGAACCAGAGTTTTACTTTGAAGGCGATGGAATAGGAATTTTCGGATCGGCAATTACGGATGAAGTGAAGTTCAATCTAGTTAAATAACAACATAGCCCCGTTCAGTTTTGTTCGGGGCTGTTTGTTTTCATAAATTCAATTCTAAAACAGTTTCCAAATCTCTCATTACTTCCACTAAATTATTCGGTTGTTTCACTCATTAATTTAATTCAACACCGACTTTTTCTCATATGTTGGGATAGAGCATTTTATAATATTAACTGTTATGAATTTGCTGTATCTATTCATAATTTGACACCATACTTCTTTAACATTTTACC
>JANQLA010000034.1 GCA_028280855.1 Melioribacteraceae bacterium | reverse complement strand
GGCGCAGAGGATATGATTCGCAAAGTAGAAGCAGTACAAAATCGATTCAATAAGCCGGTATTTTTTACCGAAACGGGTTTTCGAAATTCCGAATACGCGTGGATGACCTCCTTCGAAAAAAATGATACACGCAGAACCATAAACAATAACAGCCAGGTCAGGGCCTATCATGCCGTGCTAAAGGCATCTCGCGGAAAAGAGTGGCTCCACGGAATTTATATCTGGAAATGGCCGAGTTACCTGGATTATGGTAAAAATCAGCGACACGATCTTTACACACCGAATAATAAGCCAGCGGAACAAGTTGTGAAGGAGTGGTATGGAAAGGCATGGTAATTTAATGGAACACAGATTTAACTGATTATCATGAGTACTGATGTTTTTAATTCAGGAAAATATTGTTTATCACTGCAAAAGTGTTTTTGCTTTATCTGTGAAATCTGTTCAATCGGCTTTTTCCGTGTTCTATTAAAATAGCTTAAATGCTGATGCCGACTTTGCAAGTACGGTTATTCTCTTTGTACCAACTTCTTCACCCGTTTTTAAGTTTTCCATTTTAGTTGTATCACCGATTATATCTGCATATGGCCCTAAATCAACTTCTTTTGCTTCATCGTTATCATTAATTATGTTAATAACCTTTTCATCACCTAATGATTTGAAGTAAACATAGACATTATCATGAATCGGGAAATGTGTTAACTTACCTTGTCGAATTACTTTGTTATCCTTGCGAAGATGAAGAAGTTGTTTTAAGTAATCGAATATTTCATTTTCGTAATCAGTTCGACCTTCAGCCGTGAAAGCGTCGCGTGTATCATCTTCCCATCCACCGCCAGGGAATTTTTTGCGTAATGTTCCGTGGTCGTCGTTTTCAATCATACCTATCTCAGAGCCGTAAAACACTTGAGGAATTCCGCGCAACGTCATCAACATGTGATATACCATTTTCATCCTAGCCATGTTTGTATCAGCATAAAACATGCCGCGGCCAACATCATGATTATCTACAAAAGTTACAAGCATATTGGGATCGGAATACAAATGATCTTTTGCGATTGTACTAAAAATGCGATACAAACTTTTACCTTGTAAAAATTCAACAAAAGCATCGCGTAAACCGAAATCCGTTAACGACGGAAGTTTGGTATCAACATAAGCCGGAATTTTGGGGTTGCCCTGGTAAGCGGCAAGAAATGCAGGTTCACCTGTCCAGACTTCTCCAACAATGTTTGAGTTCGGATACTCTTCAAAGATTGCTTCAGCCCATTTTGCCATAAAGTGTGGCTCCGCATAAGGATAAGTGTCTTCGCGTATACCGTCAATCCCGGCGTATTCCATCCACCATAAAGTGTTTTGAATTATATGATTTGCAACAAAAGAATTCTTTTGATTAAGGTCCGGCATGTATTTAACAAACCATCCCTTATACACCTCTTCAACTGTTGAGGGATGAGCATGCGGATCTGTGTACAGCATTTTGTTGTGGTTTGCGTCAATATGGTCGTCTATTGTTCCGTTTAGCCAATCATCCGTCGGTAAGTTACCGAGCCAGGGGTGATCATTGCTTACATGGTTGGCTACGTGATCAAGTATTACCTTTAACCCGCGCATGTGCGCTTCTTCGACAAATTTTTTGTAAAGCTCGTTTGTTCCGAGCCGGGGATCAATTTTGTAATGGTTGGTAGTAGCATACCCATGGTAGCTGCGGAATGTATTGTTCTCTATTACCGGGGTTGACCAGATTGTGGTGAAGCCAAGGTCCTTTATATAATCAAGCTTATTGATTAAGCCTTGCAGGTCACCACCTTTACGCTGCTGGGTTGGAATATGCTGCATTGAGTCGATGAAGCCTTCAATAAAATCGTTTGACCGATCGCCGTTTACGAACCTGTCAGGCATAAGCAGGTAAATAGCATCGTCGCGTCCGAAGCCCTGATGTCCGCTTTCCCTTTGCTCCCTTTTCGAAAACTCGAAAGCAACGGTTTCGCTTTCACCGTTTTTAGACAGGGTTAAATCGTATTCTCCGGGTGTTAAATCCGGCGGAACTTCGATATCAATAAATGTATAAGTCGAGTTTTCAACTTCATGTATCTTTAAAACTTTCAATGCATTGCCGGTGAACTTGGCTTCAATATTGTTCAGGTTATCCCCATAAACCATCAGTTGAACTTTGTTCCATTTCATACCAACCCACCAGTTGGGCGGATCAATTTGATCAATTCGTAAGTTTTGCAGAAATACTTCCGAGGAGATTATTAATAAAAATAAAATCGTGAATAATAATTTTCTTTTTGTCATAATAGCCCTTGTCTGTTTCTAAAATTTAGAAATGTGGCTAAAGCCAAATACCTTTTTGTTTTTAGTCTCCGACATAAATGCCGAAGACTATTTATAATAAATTACAAATCTATTTATGCAATAATTACCGACCGTTTAACCGACGAACAGTATAAATCAAAAGTGATAACCTTAGACACATTCCAGTTACTTAAAACGCAACTGAGTTAATTCCGAAACGGAATTCATTATCTTTTCTGTGAGTAAGCCTCCAAGTAAATTCCACACGAAGAGGAATCATAACCTGACCGATACTAAAACCTACTTCATATAACGGCTTTATAAACTCGGTTGGTTCCTTTACAAATAAATTTTTGTTTAACTCTTTAGATTTATCTGAAATTGAAGTCCATGCAGCATTAAAATAAGTAGTAAACAATAGCTGCAGGTCTTCGAGTACCGGCAAGTTAAACATGTTAAAAAACTCATCGCGGAAATCATATTCCAGCCCAAGCTTAAATACTTTGTCTCCGAAAACTTCAGCAAAATCAACTGTTCTGTAAGTATTATCCTGCCCAAGTGAAGGAATGTTGCCCGGCAAAGCATTCATCATTTGATAAGGAAGCGCATCGTTCGACCATATCCCTTCGGCTAATGTATAAAGCCGTGTACTCCCGAATGAATTAAGCCTCAAAAAAGTGCCCAACTTGTAAATGTTAAAATCCACATCCGACTTTATAATATTATTGTTGCTTATCTTTGCTTCGCCTGAAAACGTAATAAAAGAATTTCCGCGCGCCGTTCTTCTTCTGTAGTAACCATCCTCAATATATTTCCGAAAATCAATTCTAAAACTTGGATTAATCGTATTTATGGTTGATTCAAAAATCGGCGGATTCGGATCGTATTCACGATCTTTATTAAAAAATGAAAAATCGGAATTAAGGAATGCGGTTTTATCATTTCGATATGTATATCCAATGCCAAGCTCAAGTACAGGTAAAACCTCGCTTCTGAGTTGAAGTTTAAAACCCTGGGAATAGAAGTAATCTTTAAAGTCATATTTCCCGAATAAGCTGGTTAGTGTAGGCAGCAAAACATTGTATTCATCGGACTCACCAAATAATACTTCCAGCCTATCGTAAGCCGATACCGACACCGAGTTTGTTCTATAATCCCCAAGCAGGTATGATGCATTCACATCCCACTTAATTTTTTCATCGGCAAACCCATAACTAATTTCAGTCGATCCGAATAATCTTCTGTTTAGTAACGAATTAAAATACAGCCCAAAGTCTAAACCATTACCCTCAATCCTGTTAAAGTGATACAGGCCTAAAGGTCCGCTGATTTCGAAGTTATCGTTAATTAATGTACGAGTCGAAAGGAAAGAAAAACTATCCCAAAATGTTGTTGGAATCGCTTCTAGGCTGTCAATTCGCCTGTAAGCAAAGGTTTCCTCTGCTGTATTCGGTATTGTCTGAATATTACCCCAATAGGTTGAATCTTTTTCATCTGCATCGGGCAGAACGGTAATGAAAGCCATATCGAAAAAGTCATCATCAATTTCTCTATTGATAATGTAATCATGCATGACAGAATTAATTTCAAAGCCGAACTTAATTAAGCCAATAAAGTTGCCTTCTAAAAATAAACGGTAATCAATCGGCATGGGTAAATCATTAAATTCAAGGAATTGTTGGAATACATTTACCTTTGTGAATATTCCGCCGGGATTAGCGGCGTCGTTAATGTTAATATCCAGTTTCACCAGGTTAAAGGATTCATCTGTTATAAAAATTCTTCCGTAAAACCCAGGATCGGATTTATCGTCGGGTTCGAAATATATTTGATATACCTTTTGATTATCGTAAGCAACCGAATCTTCGAGCAGGAAAAAATAGAAATCCAATGCATTATCGGAAATCGGGCTCATCATCTCACGATCAAAAAATCGAATATCATCAGTATAAAAGTTCTGAATGATTCTTCCGCCTGTTAATGTATTGATTGTTGAAGGAAAATTTGCCGACTGCTTCCGTGCGATTATCTCTTCCTTATAGTTACCTGGCCTTTTAAAGTATCCCTTGCTTCGGTTTTCAAGTATACCGGTGATCTTCAGCTCAGAATTATCAGATGTCCCGATATCAAATCCTACAGATCGATCTCCCGATTTAATTTCTTTGGTTGTTTTGATAACACCTTTCGTGTACGCGGTAAATTCGTAGTCGTTTATTTTTTCGTTTCTCCTGTTTTTTGCTTCTATAGCTTTTTGCATAATTCCCAGGGCAGGGTTTATGCCAGGTGTTACAGTAACTTGTTCAAGCTCTAATACAATCGGCGTAAGTGAAAAATTTAGTTCCAAACTATTGCTTAAACTAATTTTTATAGTGTCGGATTTAAATCCGATAAATGATGCAATCACATCATATTGTCCGCCCTCCAAGCGCATCTCATACATACCTTCGATATTAGCGGCGGTACCGCTAGTAGAATTAAGTACTCTAACATTCGCAAAACTTAGCGGCGCGCCGGTTTTTGATGAAGCAACAACACCGGATAACGTATAGCTTTGAGCAAACACAATACCCGGTAAAAAAATTAAGGTTATAATTTGAGATAAGCGCTTCAACTTTGCCCCTATGATTAGCCGACTATTTTTTTCTCATCACAAAAACCATTGCGTCGGAGTCTTCCGTATCGTCAAGTTCCTGCGGAGGAATGTAATATGAGCTTCCGTATATCCAGTATTTATCAAATGCACCTGAAAGCTCTACAAGCGCTTTCATTTCTTGTGCCAGGTACCACCTCACCGGGCTTACCTGCTGCTCAACACGAACCGGGTTATTGCCTTCCCAAATTCGCATGCGTGTTGTTACATCCCACACTTGTGTTACACTGTTATACTTGTCCGAAGGCATTCCAAAAGTGACTTCAACCTCCAGATCATCTGCTTTGCATGTCCATGTGTTTGCTTCATCGTCCGGGAAAAAGAACATCGGGTGGGTAGCTTCCAACACATATACCCCGCCGGGAGCCAAACATTTAGCAATGGATTTAAAGTGTGAAATCATCTGTTCATTTGTTGTTAGATGCGAAATTGATTCCATTAAAGTTGCGGCAAGTGTGTATTTTTTGCGCGTATTGAACTTGGCCATATCACCGACAATTGTATTCATCTTGATATTTTCACGCTTTGCTTCGCTTGCCGCAAAAGCTACCATAGACGGCGACAAGTCCAACGCGGTTGATTGCCAGCCGCGTTTTACCATTTCGCGTGCGTGCCTGGCAGGGCCGCTTGCCAGTTCGATAAATGATTTGTTCTTCATTTTATCTTTGCCGGCTTTACCGTGTTTATTAACACACCATTCCATGAAATCACATTCAACATCGAAGTCCCGATCCTGGAAAGCTATATCATAAGCTCGAGCATTTTTATAGAATTCTTCTGCCATTATCAACCTTAATTATAATGAGGAGTAGCTAATTTTAATTCAGCAAAGTTAATAAAATATTTCCAGTTTGGAACTCGTACAGGACTTAATAAATTAATACAGTAAATAAGATGGAATGATTGAAATGAAAATAGTTGTTACGGGCGCCACCGGCTTAATTGGCAAAAAAATTTGTAAAAAGTTACTTGAAAACGGTGGAGAAGTAATTGTCTTTAGTCGCTCACCGGAAAAAGCAAAATCTTTGATTACAAATGCTAACAAATATGTTAAATGGGACTATGAGGATGAAACAAACACCGGATGGAAAAATGAATTAAATAACGCCGATTCCATCGTTCATTTAGCCGGTGAGAATGTGATGTCGCACCGATGGAATGAAGCACATAAAAGCAATGTGTTAAACAGCCGTGTGCTCGGCACAAGATCTTTAGTCGAAGCAATATCAAAGAATAGTACAAATGTAAAATCCTTTATATCTGCTTCTGCAGTTGGCTTTTACGGCAACTCGGAGATAACGGAGTTTACCGAAGACTCCGCAGCCGGGAATAATTTCCTTGCCGATGTAACGAAACAATGGGAAAGGGAAGTTCAGGGCGCATCAGATAATGGTATTAGAGAAGTTCGAATAAGAATAGGAATAGTTTTGGATAAGAATGAAGGGGCACTCGCAAAAATGATTACACCTTTTAATTTTTTTATCGGCGGCCCCCTTGGCGACGGAAAACAGTGGTTCCCCTGGGTACATGTTGATGACGTAACCGGAATATTCCTTCATGCTCTCAATAATGAAAACGTAAGCGGTGCTTTGAACGCAGTATCGCCAGGCATTGTTAATATGAAGCAATTCTGCAAAGAGCTCGGCAATGTTATGAAACGTCCGTCTTCATTGAACGTGCCGGGCTTTGCATTAAAAATTGTTTTAGGTGAAGGAGCGGATGTGGTAACACAAGGTGCGAAAGTGGTTCCCAAGAAAACAACTGAAACAGGCTACAGTTTTAAATTCGACAAACTTGAAAGAGCACTATCTGATTTAGTCGCTTAGTTCCGTATTTTTAGCAAGCGGTAATTTTATGGTAATGTTTGTACCCGCTTTGTACTTGCTTTTAACGTGAATTGATCCGTTATTTAACTCTACGAAATCCTTTACCAGTAGCAAGCCCAGCCCAAATCCGGACTCACCTTTGGTACCCTCGGTATGCATATCTTTATCGGTTCTAAAAAGTTTGCTTAATGTGTCTTCCTCCATGCCGATTCCATAATCGTTAAAATTAATTGCAAAGTAATCATTTTCTTTTCCGCCCGTAATATCTATGTCGCCTTGCTCATAGGAAAATTTTATAGCATTGGATAAAAGATTACGAACTATTGTTGCAAACATATCAACATCGGCCAACACTTCCACATCAGTGTCAACTAGTATATTTACACTGATTCCCTTGTTTTCAATAGCCTCTTTATATAATGCAACCGCTTCTTCAATATATTGCAAGGGATTAACTTTAGCCGGTTTAAAGCTAATCCTATTCATTTGCAGTCTCGTCCAATCGAGCAAGCTTTCGAGAAGATGATAAATATTCTTGGCAGATGCAGCACATGACTTTAATATTTCCTGCAGCTCTTCTTTTTTAAGTTCGCCAAGGTTGTCCTGCATATAGTCAATAAATCCAAGGAGGTTGCCGAAAGGACTTCGCAAATCATGAGCCAGCAGCGAGAAATATTTTTCCTTTTCGGTATTGATTTTTTCAAGCTCTGACAAGTACTGGACCATTTGTTTTTCCATGAGCTTCCGGGAAGATACATCTCGCAATATAATTGAATACATTACCTCATCTTCGAAATGGATATTGGTTATTGTTGCTTCGGCGTGAAATTGGATACCGTCCTTCCGAAGACCGAAAATATCGTCGGGAGGTTCCAGCTTTGTTGAAGAGTTTGGTATATCGCAAGCGCTTACCATGTAATTAAAATTTTCTTCGCGGTTTTCTTCGGGCAGCAGGTATTTTACATGCCTCCCAATTATTTCCGGCTCGGAATACCCAAATACTTTTCGCGCCCCGTCGTTAAAAATTATTATTTCAAAACTTCCATTTAGAGTAATTATTGCATCGCGTGACATTTTTATCAGGTATTCATAACGATGCTTGGATGAAAGAATTTCTTTTTCCAGTGAAGTGCGTTGCGTTATGTCGCTGAGAAATAATGTTAACACAGGGCCATGGCTTAAATAAACTTTGGTGATAGACGCATCTAGAATAAATTCTTCGCCATTGCGTTTCATGCCGTGCAATGTGTGCCTATCAGATACACTCTTTGCGTCAAGTTGTTTGTTAAGTTTATCACTTGCATAAAGGTTAAGAATATTTGTCCTAAATTCAGGCATAATAAGGCTTAAATTGGACCCTAGTATTTCTTTAGATTTGTAGTCGAATAGTTTTTCGGCGCCGTTATTAAACAGAACTACTTTAAAGCGATCATCAACTGCAACAATGGCTTCCAATGAATATTGCAGGAGCTTCGATACCTGCTGTTCAAGGTGTTTTACTTTGTTTAGGAACGATATTTTACCCACATCCATCGTTTCGCTCAATACTTGCAATTACAACTTTCCCAAAGAGTTCAAAAAAGGTGTGAGTGAAAAAATAACATTTAATTGTGAAGAATGCGGGAATAATTCTTTATAAAAGTAAAAAAAATTTACACCTGAAAGGCAACGAAAACCTTCGTGTAGAATAATCGGGAATGCATCCGGCCGGCTCCAGCATTTTATAAGGATTACATTTTTATTGTTGACATCGGTAATTTCTCAGCGGCATTTCCTCCAGCTTTTCCGTTTATCTGCCACTTAATCTTCCTTCTCACTCGTTTTCTTATTTACGTATTCGTTAAATCTCTCTTCACCTTCTTCTTTCCAGTAATCATGGTAGTATTTCCACTTTCTCATTTTTTCATCGTCGCAGCAGTCTTTTATCCATTGCTTTTTATGCCTTTTGTTGCTATGATGACCATGGCCGAATCCACCGAAAATTAACCGCGCGAGAACAATAAGACCAACCGCCTGCCAATAATTTATTTGCGGGAGACTAAACAGCGACGGCATCAACCAGTTCCAAAGTAGCATAGCAAAGTAACCGAAAAGAAAAGCGAACAGCACTGCCAACAGTATTCCCATGATAATATAACCGACCAGTTTAATTCCGCGCGGACGCTCTCTAAACTTATTTCTAATTATGTGTTCCATAATTACCTCTAATTTATTTAAATCATTTCGTTCATTATGTTAATTAAATTTGCCATTGCCCTGTGTTTACGGGATAACAAAGTACCGATTGGCGCACCCCATTTTTCCGCAAGTTCTTTAAATGAATAGTCCTCAAGTTCAGTGGCAATAATAATTGCTCTTTGATCCTCGGTAAGCTCTCCTAGAGCCTGGTACATAACCTCGATGTACTCTTCGTTTTCAAATAGACTTTCACGCGAGAGCTCCCTGTGCTGCAGGTCTACTTCCCCTGCGCTGCCTTCATCATCAATTTCAATCGGCACATTACGTTTAGGTTTACGGTAGTAATCAATTATCCTGTTGCGTATAGCGCTGTAAATATATGAAGCAGCGTTTTCAATACCCGACTCGAAATCAACTTTACTGAAAATATTTAATGCTACATCCTGCACAATATCCTCGGCATCCAACGTTGCATTATCACTAAAGTACTTACGGGTGTAGTTAACGAGTTTACTATATTCTGTTCTAAAGAAGTCGGAAACGGACATTGAATTTATTTTTGTTTATTCTTCAAGACGAAAGCGTACCAATTTTATTGCAGCGCCTTTAAAATAACAAATAGCAATCAGCAAATATCAAATAAAAAACAAACTTCAAAAAACAATTTTCTAAACTCTTTCTTAATCCACGGTGAACAATATATCGTTCAGCTTTAGGAGTGGATACCGGCAATTATAGGAATTCTGAATTTGAGAATCGATGATTGTTTACTATTTGGTATTTGTGTTTTGGAATTCTATACGGATGGAAGTTTTATTTTCGCTCAAATAGGTACAACGTTGCGTTCAAGGGTGCATAATCTATTTTACCTTTAAACCCGTTCTTCTTCAGGTGTTTCGCGAATTCATGCATAAAGAATCCGTGTGATACAATGAGTATACTCTCCGCTTCATCGGCATTTAGTAAATTCATTAAATCCTTACAGCGTTTAATCGTATCTGTTTTTGATTCAATTTGAGAGTGGTGTCCAAACAGCCAAGCAAGTCGTCCAAGAATTACCCATATATTGAAAGGAAGTTTTTTCGAAGTATCAAAAACTGGACTTAATTCTACTTCGACAAGTTTTTCTGTATAAATTATTTCGCCGTTATAAATATTGTCGGCAGTTCTTTTAGCACGTTGTATTGTACTGCAGTAACATTTCTTCCATCCGATTCCATTAAGATTTACAGGTTGTGTAATGACAGGACTTTTATGGTAAACTAACTGCGAGTTTGCAAATTCAATAGAGTTGAGCGGTTTGTTATAAAAAGGAGCGTCAACTTTGAAGTGACGAATAAGACCAATTTTCATAACTAAAAAATACTATGGAACTGAACAAATTCCAATTAGCTTCGTCAAGAAGTGGTTCTTGAGAAAAACCCGAGGAATTTTTTTTATAAAAAATTTTTTTATGTGAATCGGGTAAATTTCACGATTTGAAATTGTTACTTATGGTTAGTATTATTTGATACTCATTTCAAAACAATCATTTTCTTTCGAACTGCTTTGGCTGATAGATCTTTTCCTTCGAAGTAAACCTGGTAGATATACATACCCGAAGCCATTGCTTCGGCATTCCAATTTACTTTGCGAAGACCAGGCTCTTGAATTTTGTTAATAACCTGTTCGACTTGTTGACCAAGCAAGTTATAAATTCTTATATCAACTTTGGCTTTAGTTGGCAAGAGGTACTCTATTGTCGTGGTAGGATTAAATGGGTTTGGATAGTTTTGCTCAAGTTTGAATTCCTCTGGCGGCAATACCTTTATATTTATTTCTTTATACCATACTCCTCCTTCACCTTCTATCTCGAACAGTAATTTTGTACTTTCGTTAACAGGAGCGGCTTTATCAATATCAAAATCAAAATGTACTGTTTGTTCGGATTTGTCCGCCATCTCACTTATTCTCTCAGAAGCATTTCTAAATCTTACCCAGGAAGGCGCTTCAGTGACAACACTTACATCAGTAAGCCCTCCATCGCTTTTGTTCTCAATCGTTAATTCAATTTCATTTCCTTTGGATGCAAAGGGGATTTCGTAAACATTCTGAGCAAGCAAAGTAGCAGATAATGTAGCTAGACATACCAACATTCTTTTCATTGTACTCATAACTGTTGCCTATCATAAATTTTTTATAAAATAATTTTCACAAGCTCTATTCGATAATTATTTCTACAACATTGTTATTACTTATATCCTGTTTTACATCTTTGCTTAGGGAGTTATAAGTTCCCCTGAAACTTAAGTTTGCAGGTAACAATTCTTTCGTAACTTCGCCGTTAAAGGTTGAGCCAAAGTCCCGCCAACCGCCGGAGTAATATTTAATAACGGTATTATCAAGCAATTGATTCCCGGAATCTAAAGCTCTAACAACGCACTGTACAGTTGAAAATACTACATTGCTGTTAGTTGCCAAATCCTGCTTTTTATCACTTGAAACAAAGACATAAGTTAATCTAAAGCTGTAATTGTTAGGCAGAAGCTCTTTGTTAGCAACTCCGTTTATCGTTGTACCAAAATCCCGCCAGCCGCCCGAATAGTATTTTACTATTGCTTCTTCGGATATCGGATTACCATGGCTGTCATTCAACTGTACAGATGCATTAACCGTTTGGAAAACTACTACCGGATCGGTGTTCAAATCCTGTTTTTTATCTTTGCTCGCAAAAGCATAATTCATCCTGAAACTGTAATTGTTTGGCAGCAGCTCTTTGTTAGCAACTCCGTTTACCGTTGTTCCAAAGTCGCGCCAGCCGCCGGAGTAGTATTTTACAGTTGCTTCTTCAGTTATTGGATTACCCTGGCTGTCGTTAAGTAGCACCGAAGCATTTACCGTTTGAAATACTACAACAGGATCATTATTTAAATCCTGTTTTTTATCTTTGCTCGCAAATGCGTAATTCATCCTGAAGCTATAGTTGTTGGGCAGCAGCTCCTTATTAGTTACTCCGTTTGCTGTTGTGCCAAAATCTCGCCAGCCGCCTGAATAATATTTAACCGTCGCTTCTTCAGTTATTGGATTACCCTGGCTGTCGTTAAGTAGCACCGAAGAATTCACCGTTTGGAAAACTACTACAGGATCAGCGCTCAAATCCTGTTTTTTGTCTTTGTTTGCAAATGCATAATTCATTCTGAAGCTGTAGTTGTTGGGCAGCAGCTCTTTATTAATTACTCCGTTTGCTATTGTGCCAAAATCTCTCCAACCGCCTGAATAATATTTTACTGTAGCTATATCTGTAATCGGGCTACCCTCGCTATCATTCAGCAGCACCGATACATTTACAGTTTGGAAAACTACTACCGGATCGGTGTTCAAATCCTGTTTTTTATCTTTGCTCGCAAAAGCGTAATTCATCCTGAAACTGTAATTGTTGGGCAGTAGCTCTTTGTTAGCAACTCCGTTTACTGTTGTACCAAAATCTTGCCAGCCGCCGGAGTAGTATTTTACAGTTGCTTCTTCGGTTATTGGATTTCCCTGGCTGTCTATTAACCGCACTTCAGTGTTAACTGTTTGGAATGTATAAGTATTGTTTTGCGCGGTAATATTGGAAACATCCTGTGAACCGTATGCGTATATCATTCGTAAACTAACTGTTGATCTTTCCGTCTCAACTTTGAATATTCCGTCGCCATTATCAATAGCGTCTTTCCAGCCGCCTTCGTAGTATTTTAGTGAGCCGCCGGTTAAGAGGTTGCCGCTGCTATTGACAAGATTAATTAACAAGTGAGGATTATCACTTTGCACTAATTCGACTAATCTTTCTTTCAAATATTTGTAGTAGTATCTAAGAAAAATATACGCGTAACCATGTATTCTTTCCTGGCTATTTGCGTCTTTCACAAATTGCAGGTAGCTGTTTGTTTTACTTAGAGCAACACTCCAATTTTCTGAAACTATGTCTGTTCTAATATCATTCAACATAAATGAGAGACTATCATAGTCAACCTGATTATATATCCATCCATATTCAAAACATTCGTTTTTATGTATAATTAGTGTATCTAAAATATCTCTTTCGGTTTCTGTGCTGTCGGGTTTTTTCGGAGGGAAAAAACTTTCCATATCATTATTTAATATAAACACATTCTGTTCATCGTTTTCTTGCGCCATGTAGTCTTCTAAAAACTTATAATCATTTGGCTTTCCAAAATGTTCTATTAATAGCCATGCTATTGATAGCCTGTAAGCTGCTACCGGCTCATTCAACAATCTTTCTCTCAAAAATGAATTAAGATCTTCTTTTTTATATTTTACAACAAAATCTTCTATCGCTATTATTCTGTTTGCGTCAAAAGAATCTTCACGAGCCATTTTTTTCATCTGCTCGTATATTTCATCACCATACAATTCTTCAAGTACTCTTAAGACCCTTGTACGATACCAATCAATATGTGCATTCTCAACAAAGTAAAATAATTCGGTCTTGGCTCTTTGTTCAAATTCCGGTAAATTCTGAGCAATATCTTTAAGTAACTCGAATGCAAAATAATTCATTCTTGGTTTATCCCTTTCTATCAGGTCGAATACAAAATTTGCCATTGTAAAATCATCAAAATCAAAAAGTATACTAATTGCTCTTACTTTGTATTCTAATAAATATTCAGAACTATAAAACCTTGGATTTGTTGCCAATGTATCAATATAATCTAGCGCTAATTGATAAACCTGGGCATATTCAATCTTATGTAGCGCTTCCAAATACCAAATCTGCATAGTAATTTCATCATTCCATATTTTACTTAACAAACTATCCCTGGCTTCAAAAATTTTATACTCCGCTATGGACGACAATCCGGTTAATCGGTTATTGCTGTCATCATTGCTCAATAAATTGATATAATGATTTTTATCTTCTTCAGGCAATTCCCACTGTGAATAGACATTCATTGTCCCCAAAAAAACACTTATAATTATAAATAATGTTTTTAATTCGATATTCATTTTTTACTCCGCATCAATACAATTATAGTTTGGTAGATCCTCAAGTTGATCTATGAAATCATTGATAATTTTTCTAATTCTTTTATCCTTATGTGTTTCGTACTCATTTGTAGGATCGGCAGTTTGCTCATCATAATGTATCTTTATCTGTGGGATTAATTTATTTATCACATCATTAAAATGTTCATGAAACTTATTTTTTACATAATTGAAATCATGAAAGTTTCCTTCGCAGGCGTATTGGTAATATGTAAATAAATCACTAAACGATTGCTTTGGAATATTATCATTGATTTTCACCTCAGAGTTCATCAAATCATTTTTTATCAAATTCTCAAATCTTTCTTTATGGATTTCTTCATGTTTTTGAATTACCGGCAAAATAACATACTTTAATTCACTTCTCTCAAAGTTGTCATAATTATAATGCATCTCAAAGTCTTCTAATATTTCGCATAAGTCGGCTCCATCACTGGCTAAATTTACAAGGTCGTTAAAATCATCAATAAGTATCTTATCTTCCCCTTCCAGATTATCTGTACAAACACCTAAAACACTATTTAACTTTATGCTTCCCCCACTAACTTCAGGCTGCCACGAATTCGTTGATGTGTTAAAACATGGTTCAATCTCAAAGTCTTTAACAAACGGAATTGTTTGAGTTGTATGACTTCTTTCAAACAATGGCTTGAATAAACCGGAAGGCGGATTAACTTTGCACCAATCTTTTCCATATTGGATACTATATTCAGTTGGTGTCATTGTATTGACTTCAAATGTTGGTGGCTTCGGCTCATTCATGTTAGTGCACGCAAACTCCTCGCAGTTGTTAATTTCCTTTATAATTTTAATTTTACCAATACCACTCAATGGCAAATAGAAAAATTCGGGAGGTTGATTTGCGTCTGTCGCATGAATATTTGATGGATTATCGTTAGACTGAATTATCTTACCAATTCCACCAGGTCCGGAGTCTTCTTCTGCAAAGATAATACACTCAATAGTATCTTCTTCAATAAATTCGTTTGCGATAAACTTTATTCCACCTTTTACACCAAATAAATTAAAATCATCCTGCTCTGTAATAGGATCGAACAATCTTCCATTTGGTGGATAATCAACAACAGATACAAGGAAAACCATATCTTCAGGTGGAGAAACCTCTACTCCCCCTTCATCCATTACCAAAAAGTTTAGTGTTGCAGTATCTCCGGGCATTATTGTCTCCGGTTCAAAATAAACTTTGAGAAGAGAAGGTATCATTTTTAGATTGAAATAATAATCAGCAGTATTAGGGACGACTGAGCTAATTTTTATTTTTATATTTACCTCCTCTTCTAATTCCAAAACAGATGAGCTAAATCCAAATTCAGCTATATTATCAACAGGAGCTATTTCTGAAAGCATTGTACCAAATTCCATTGTAACAGGATTGTATAACTCGGCATATTCAAAGCCTTGAACTATCTCCGCACTAAACGTTTCATTGCTGTTCAAATAGTGTAATTCCCCGAGGCAGTTTGACAGCCATAAAGAAACTCCAAAATGTGATGTTGCAGTAATAGTATATTCCTGGGGTAGATTTGACTCAATATAAAAAGGTTCATAATCTTCGCATACTCTAAAAATCTCGACTTCTATTATTACATCGTCATAATCGCGATCATAGTCAGCATCGTTAAAACTAAATTTGTAACTGGTCGAAGATGTTGGGCTTCTTATAGCGCCAAATTCCCATTGCGGAGGTATACTGGGATTTCCATTAAACCACAGACCAAAATCGAGCTCTGTTCCGGAAGGGAAGACACTTGACTCCCACAGATACCCTATATTACCAAGCGGGTTGTCAACAATTACAATATCACCGTGACTTCTTAAATACAATATATGACTCCCGGCGGCGAATCCACCAAGAATTTCAACCTGAACATATGATTTATAAGGTAGTGTTAAAAATGTTGTGGTATCTACATTTGTACTATTAAGTGTGAAGTTATTGCTCTTATCGAAACTCATTCCCTGATAAACATCTGAGCTATCGTGATAAGCAATTGACGTGTGTTTGTTCAGTTCAATTCTTTCTTTAATCTGCACTTGTGCAACAACTAAGAATGGGAATAACGAGATAATTAAAAAAAATCTAGTCAGCATTAGACCCCTCAAGAGATTAAAGTATATTCTATGATAACATAAATTTTTATATTATATTAATCAAATAATGGCTTTATTAGGAATTACTATGGCAGATATTATATCTTTTTATATCAGTATATTTTATATTAAAGAGAGGTTATCTGGATATGGAAATTGTGAATAGATCACTTTAAAAGTACCATCTTCTTTCTAATAATCTTGGTTCTTGACTCTTGGCTCTGGACACTAAGCTCATAAAAATAAATTCCACTCGCGATCCGTCGGCTGACGGATGAAGCATCCCATGCAATGGAATATTTACCGGGTCGTTTTTGTTCATCAACAAGTGTTGCGATTTTACGACCGAGCATGTCATAGATTTTTAGTTTTACATTTTGTTCTTCAACTCCGCTCACGGCCTCTACAGGAATGTTATACTCGATGGTAGTGGACGGGTTAAACGGATTCGGGTAATTCTGAGCCAGGTTAAATGTTAACGGTGTAATATTTTCGTCGTTAACATCCGACAATATTTGGCTGTATTTAGTGCGGCTGCGACTTACAGCATCACGCAAATCTTGCAGGCTTTCTGCTGCTGATAATGAAAAGGCGACTTTTATACTTTCGTTGCCATTTATAACTAGGGGACCGACAGAGCTGACGGTAGAAATATCCGCAGGCCCACCGCTGGCATTTGCCGTACCGCTGCTAAGCGTCGTCCATTTTTCAGCATCAGTAAAACCGTCATGAATCAAATCAGGATTACTCATCGTGTAAAAACCATGGGTACCTTCGGTTAATAGCGCGGCCGCAGCATGAGTGGAAATTTGCAACAAGTTATTGTTAACAGCGTAGCCAAATTTTCCTTCATTATCATACCTGCCAATGTTACTATCATAATTCGGTTCATCAATATCCCAATCGAAAAATAAACCTGAATAAAAATTACTAATTGACTGATTCGATGTATTCTTAAAAATGTATTCCAGAATTATAAAGTCGCTTCCGTCACTATCTGCAAAAGAATATGTATTCAATTCTGTTTCTATGTTTAATCTTTTAGAGCCCTGCGCAGCGTCTGTAAATATGGCATGACCCTGCTCATCGGCAATATCTCCGGGACTGCTGACAATAAAGGGTTCTACTACAGTAAATTCATCCGATGAAACCTGCTCGTCGCTTGATCGAACGGAACTAAGAATTTTCGAAGATGAATTCCCGTACATTAACCCGCCTTCAAACAGAAGATTTGTGCCGTCACGAAATATAAAGCCGTCTCCCTGCGAGTTATCTGGGTAATCGTTAAATCCTATTTTACCGTCACTTGAAATTGTTACAGCAATATCATTTATAGATGTAGTTTTATACAGGGGATTAATCGTTATCTCTCTAGTCCACTGAAAATCATTGTATGATCCATCGGTAAAATCCAAACGAAAGCGAACATCCAGACTTACCTGTGCGGTTTCACTTATTGTGAATGAAAACTTATTAGATAAGTTATTAAAACTCTCCAGAGTGCCTTTTGATCCGAAATTCAATGAGGCAGTATTAAATGTAACCTGGTTTGAATTACTAATCATTTGCACGCTTAGGTTACTTGTTGCGCTCAAATAATTTGTAAAATCAACCTCCACATCAATTCGTTCACCCGATTCAAAAACACCATCTCCATCGCCCATATCAATAAAGCGAACATCATCGGCGCGTACCGATATTGCATTGCTGTTTGATACGGCATTAAATGCATTTACACGTCCCGAACCCAACAACAAACCGAAGCCGGGATTCTGAGCGTCAATATTGTCGGCATTTACTCTAACCTGCTCGGCAATTTGCAAAGGGGTATAAGTAGGAAAAATACTCTTAACCAGACCGGCAATGCCCGAAACTAAAGGAGCAGCCATTGATGAACCATACAAAGTGACGTAGGTATCATCCTGCCATGTATTAAAGATACGTGCCCCGGGAGCAAATAGGTCGACAGACTCTCCGTAGTTTGATGAACCGTCTCTTCTATCTGACTGGTTACTATAGCCTACAGATAAAGCACCTTCATACTTTCCGGGATAAATTGCCTCGCGCCTACCTTCATTACCTGCAGCACCCACTACGAGAACACCATTAGCCACTGCATAATCTATTACTTCCTGAGCCGCCTGCTGAAATCCGTAACCGCCCCAGGAACAATTAATAATATCGGCGCCACTATCAACAGCGTAAAGTATACCCTTATATCCGTGCGAAATAAGAGCCACGCCCTGATCGTTCCTTATGTTATCCTGCGAAGTTTTTACGGGCATAATTTTGCAATTAAACCCGATGCCTGCGACGCCTGTTCCGTTATTTGTAACCGCGGCGGCAATACCTGCAACGTGTGTGCCGTGATCCGGTTTATCTTCCTTCGGATCGTTGTCCTGTATCCCGCTAAGTCCGCCAAAATCCCATCCCCTAATGTCATCAATGAATCCGTTATTATCATCGTCAACACCTGATGTTCCGTTTGCTTCAGCCTCGTTGATCCAGATATTTGCAGCAAGATCGGGATGGTCCCAATCAACGCCGGTATCATTTATTGCTATGATTATTTCAGCGCTTCCTTTTGTTATATCCCAGGCAGCCTCTGCCTGAACATTTGTAAGAGCGTATTGCTGGGAGTAGCTCGGGTCATTCGGTACAAAAGCAAGTTCGTGAATCATTTCGGGCTCGGCCCATGCTATACCCGGCAATTTACTTAGCTTTTTGCTGATGTATGAGGGATCGTGAGGACCGTTCAACTCTATCTCATGAATGAGCTTAAATCTTTCGCTGGTCTTTCTTTTAGCGAAAAATTTTTGTTTAACCGACTTCAGCGAAATTTGGGAGTCAGACTTTAATTTTTTTGACAACAATTCGGATGACAGGTTGGATACATCCTCAAGCGTTTTGAATTTAACCAGAATTTTATTTGGTAAATATTTAACGCCGTCTTTTTCAATATAATTCTTTGAGTGAACCGAGGATAAAAACCCGCCGATAAAAAGAAAAACTAAAAAAAATTTTTTCATGCTATTCCCAATAAATTGAACTGACTGAAAATAATATTTTATGCAAAGATTTCTAAGTGCAAAAAGGTTTCATAAAAACTACAGGCAGTAAAAGCAGTATATAAGCCGGTTCATTTTTAATTCAATTCGGCAAGGAGTACGTTTATTTTACTCAACGAACTCTCCCAATCTGCCTTCTTGGCTTTTTCGCGCTCAACAACATCTTTAGGTGCATTGTTAACAAATTTTTCATTGGATAACTTTTTTGAAACGCCTGCTAGCATTCCTTCCAATCGATTCTTCTCTTTTTCCAACCGTTGTCGTTCAAGATCCAAGTCTATCAATCCTTCCAGCGGCACATAAATCTCTGCACCCTTTGCTAATGCAGAAGCCGAAGCTTTGGGTTTAACAACGTTCTGCGAAGCCTCCAGTTTTTTAACACGAGCTAACGAACTGATATATTTGGATTGGTTTTCGCTTAACTCATCGCCTTTTATAAGCACATCAATTTGCTTGGATGGCGGAATGTTCATCTCTCCGCGAATATTACGAATAGCAGCAACAACCTTTTGAACAAAATCAATTTCTTCTTCCGCCGATTCATTAATTAATGATTCATCGTATTTGGGGAAACCGGTTTTTGTGATGCTATCACCCGCCTCACGTTCACTTAATAACTGCCATATTTCTTCCGAAATAAAAGGCATAAACGGATGAATAATTTTTAACATATCTTCAAATAACAGCAGAGCCCTGGTTAGAACGGCTGATTTAATTTCTTTATCGTCGGAATAAATCTGGTTTTTAATCAACTCTAAGTACCAGTCACAATAGTCATTCCAAACAAACGAATAAATGATTTTTGTAGCCTGGTTTACTTCGAACTTATCCAGCGCCGAATGTAAATCTTTTATCGCATTTTGGAAACGCGATTGAATCCACTCGTCGGCAAAATCAATATGTTTATCTTTAAGCGAATCATCAAGTTCTATATCTTGTGCATTCATTAAAAGGAATCGCCCGGCATTCCAGATTTTATTTGCAAAGTTTCTTCCTATTTCGCACTTCTCAATGTCAAATAACACGTCTTGTCCTAACGGAGCAATGTAGTTAATTGTAAAACGAAGAGCATCCGCACCATAATCGTTTATCACGTCAATTGGATCAGGCGAGTTACCAAGCGACTTGCTCATCTTTCGCCCTTGCACATCCCGAATTAAACTGGTAAAGTAAACATCTTTAAACGGCACCTCGCCCATAAATTTTTCGCCTGCCATAATCATTCGCGCAACCCAGAAAAAAATAATATCAGGGGCGGTAACGAGAAGGTTGGTTGGGTAGTAATATTTTTGGTCTTCTTCAGTTGTGAAAACATCCTGCGCCCACAGCCAACTGGAAGCCCATGTATCAAGCACATCTTCTTCCTGCCTCCAATTGTCAATATCTTCGGGGGGAGTAACATCACAATAAATTTCTTTGGTTTCTTTGTGATACCAAACAGGTATACGATGCCCCCACCAAAGTTGGCGTGATATGCACCAGTCACGAATGTTATCCATCCAATGCTCATAAGTTTTAATCCAATGATTCGGGTGAAACTTAATCTCACCTTTCTTCACTAAGTCGAGCGCAGGTTTTGCAAGGTCATCCATTTTCATGAACCACTGATCGGAGAGGTATGGTTCTATCGGAACGTCTCCGCGCTGCGAATAGCCGACGCTGTTCATATAGTCTTCTACTTTTTCAAGTAACTCCAATTCATCAAATCGTTTTACTACCTTTTTGCGAACATCGTATCTGTCCATGTTGCGAAAATCATATGGCACGTTGTCGTTAGTTGTTGCATCATCATTAAATATATTTATAAACTCAAGTTCATGGCGTTTACCCAGTTCGTAGTCATTGACATCATGTGCCGGCGTAATTTTTACAACCCCGGTACCAAATTCTATGTCCACATAATCATCGGCAACTACAGGAATCTCCCTTTCGCACAAGGGTAGCAAAACGGTTTTGCCGATAAGGGCTTTGTACCTCTCGTCATTGGGATTTACAGCTACTGCAGTATCACCCAGCATTGTTTCGGGACGAGTCGTTGCAACTACAACATGATCAATAATCTTCCCTTGTTCGTCAATAACCGGGTACTTCAAATGCCACAATTTACCCTGTATAGTTTTATAGATTACTTCTTCGTCGGAGATGGCTGACTTTGAAGCCGGGCACCAATTAACCATCCTGTAACCACGGTAGATCAATCCTTCCTTATAAAGTTTTACAAAGGCTTCAATAACTTTTTGATAATAATGATCGTCCATTGTAAATCGTTGTCGTTGCCAATCGCAGCTTGTACCAAGTTTGCGAAGCTGCTTTATTATTATGCCGCCGTACTTATCTGTCCATTCCCAGCAATGCTTAAGAAATTCTTCACGTCCTATATCAAATTTATTAATTCCTTTTTCCTTTAAATAGGCAATTACTTTGGATTCCGTAGCAATTGATGCGTGATCGGTACCGGGTACCCAGCACGCGTTATAACCCAACATCTTTTTATAACGAATATAAATATCCTGCAAAGTATTGTTCAGGATGTGTCCCATATGCAGCATACCCGTTACATTTGGCGGTGGAATTACAATTGTGAAAGGTTCTTTTCCGTCGTCTCTTTCAGAGTGAAAAGTATCGTTTTCTTCCCAGTATGTATACCACTTATCTTCAACTTCGGCGGGATTATAAGCTTTCGGTATTTCGCTAAGATTCTTAACAGCCATAATTCAACCAATCAATTAAAATAAGAAACTGCAAATATACCGTATTTGATTCAATATTACAGAAATACAAGTGAATGAAATGAAATTGAGCAAGGGAAGTAGTCCCTGCGGGGTAATTATCGAACTGTTTAATTGCCGTTAAAGTGCAATTCCTCAGCCAATTTTTCGAGCCTCTCCTTTGCATATTCGATCAACAGTGTATTGCCCGTAGTATCTTCATTCAGAAATTTGTTGTAGTATATTGCGGGCGTAACGCGGTCTGCGTAGTAGCGATCCATAGCCGACCCGAGATAAAACAAAAGCACCTTGTTCGATGGGTCGTAACTGTATGCTTCGAGGTAAGACGATATTGCTGACGGAAGATTGTTCAGCAGCTCATTTGTTGCACCGAGATGTGTGTAAACATCGGCAATGTAATCCGGGAAAATCAGGTTTAATGTTTGTTCAAAGTAGAATTTAGCTTGTTCCAGGTTATTTAAATCTTTGTGACAAATTCCCAAGTACAAAGTGGTAAGCGGATTCTGTCGATCATACTTGTATGAATTATTTAATGCATCCAGAGCCTCATTCATCTTCTGCCTGAAGATATCCGAATCGCGCTTGGTACCGGCGGCGGCAATAAAATAGTAACTGAATCCAAGTCGCTGAAACAAACCTGCTGAAGAATCACCCAGCGCCAACGACTTGGTATAATAAACGACCGCTGCTTCATATTTCTTTAACTTAAATAGGGTTTCAGCCAGCATTTTACTCATTGCTGCATTAGATGTATTACCTACTATAGCTTCTTCCAACACCGACCTTGCTTCTGCGAATAATTCCGATTCAAAATAAAACTTAGATAATTGCGTTGAAGCAACCGGATCAAACGGGTTAATTTCCAATGCATCATTGTAATGTTTTATTGCTTTTGAAATATTTCTTGTTTTCCAATAGGCATAAGCAATTTTAGTAAGAAAGTAACTATTACTTGAGTCTGACTTCAGTAAATCACTATAAAGCTCTATGGCGCCGGTGTACTTTTTATTTTCCATAACAATGTTGGCAAGCTCAATTTTTGCAAGCTTATTGGTTGAATCCTGTTCCAGTATTTCTATGAATTGTCCCTTAGCCAGCTGAATGTTATTTGCCTGTTTTGCTGTTTTTCCCGCTAGGTAATTTATTTGAAAATTAAATTCGGAAAGTTTCTTTGCCGATAGGAACGCTTTTAAAGCTCTGTTAAAATTAAATAAATTTTGATAAGACAAACCAAGGTAGCGAAGTTCATCAAACGACAACGTGGATGAGGAGGCTTTTGTTTCGAGACTATCTATAACACCTTGGTAATTAAATAACTGAAATTGCCTTTTCAGCCAATCTTCATTATTAGTTGCCGATGTTTGGGAGGAGATGTTATTTGTAAGAATTAAGATAGCTACAATACAATTCAAAGTATTCTTCAATTTAATTCTCCGAGTATTATCATCAGGATGACAGATGCGTAATTGTGGAAAATGTTGCTGTAAGAGGGTTGTAATAATTTTGATTGGAAAATAAAAAGCCTCCGTAAAGGAAGCTTTTCACTAAAATGAATTCAAAAATTACCGAATGATTTTAATAATGATTTCCTGCCGTCTCAAACTTAAGTCCTTTTTCACGGATCGCAATCTCAACAATCTTGCTTAATTCCCCGTGTATTTCAACAAGCACCATTTCATTACTATCGATAGCTATAACGTAAAGTTGGCGTAACCGCGGATCATCGCCCCTAACAAATACGCCTACCACCTCATCTCTCTGAACCGAACGAACTATATAACGCCAACCCTGGCTGTTCATTTCATCCGTTATCCTGTTCAGGTCGGCCATTGTTGTATTTAAATTACCGCTTGCTTTTTCGTAAACACCTACTTGTATTCTTGATACTTCACTAAGTATATCATCAACCGGCTCTTCAACATCGGACAATCTAACAACCATTCCTGCAAGCATTAGCCCGGTCCTGCCGACTGAAAATTCAAAAGACTTGTTGTATTTTACATCTATATTTTCAGTAACTGCTCTCCGGATTTTTTTAAAATTCCTGTTAACCCCGATACATCCTGAGAAGGCGGTACTAATTAAAAGCAGCAGTAAAACATGCAAAAGGATTTTCCTGTTCATTATTAACCCCCGTTTGATTGATATTCCCTTGCCAATCATTGATTCAGTTATCCCTGTTAATACGTCCAAGCGATGGAATATCAAACTGGTCGCCTAATCTTCCGATTGTTTCCAGATTAATATCGCCGACTATATTTACAAAAGCAGCCTCACCGTTTTTTTCAACAGAAGCAACTACCAGCCCGTATATTAGATCTTCGTTACCGGTTTTTATATAAACATTCACAAATTCTCCTCTACTTCTAACTTTTACGATTCTATCCCAATCTTTCGACAAAAGCTCTCCATCAATTTTGCTTGCCCTGTCTTTCAGTTCCTCAAAGGAGCTATCATCCGTTTCGAACGCATGAACTTTTACAAGTTTAATTCCCTCAAGTATGTCGCTTAACTCGGGTTCCCTGTTTTTAGCGACTTTTGCGACCATGCGAATCAAGTGCTCTTCAATCAGTACTTCGGTAAATTGTTCACTGTCATCAAAGCTATCAAAGCTTCCAAGGTCAACATATCCCTTGTACCTTGTATAATCATTTTTCTGGGCAAGTAAAGCTATGCTCAGAAACATCATCAGCATTAATACGATTTTAGTTTTCATTTTTAATCTCCTCTTTTGTAAATAATTTATTTACTGTTTTAATTCCTTCGTTAATTGGCTTACTAACTTTATCAACCAGAATATCTTCCTTTAATGATTTCCTCGTCGATGAAAACACCTTGCCTACGACAGCAAGTGCATATTTGGCCTGGAGGTTCGCCTCTTCAACATCTGCGATATTATAGCCATTAAGATTCTCTCCGTCGTTTAGAAATATTGATGTACCAATTACCGCGACCAAAACAGCAGCGCTCACTGCTGAAACAATGGGCTTTGCAAATATGGCGTTATAAACATCAAAGGCAAACGACGGCTTGTTACTTTTTGCTATTCGGATTTTGTTTAGCGCAGCTTCCACAAGTTCATCGGGACATTCATCCGGTTGCAGTTTGTGAACGGACCGTGCCGTTTCAGAGAACGCTTCCAACGTAGCTTTTACTTCGTCATTGGCTCTTGCAATTTTGAGCACTTTTTGTTTCTCGAAAAATCCAGCCTCACCATAAGCGACCCGGATTATGGCATTGAAAAGTTCTTCCTTAATCGTGCTGCCGTTATTAGAGTACTTCGCTGACTTCATAGCTTTTAAGTTCCTCTTGTAATTTTTTCCTGGCTCTCATTAAATACACTTTTACACTGTTTATAGGCATATCAAGCGCAACACTTATTTCTTTGTATTTTAATCCCTGCACCTCGTACAAAACAAAAATCGATTTTAGTTTTTCCGGTAAATTTTCTATTGCTGATTTCACTTTGTTCGACATAAGCCTTAAATGTGTTGTTTGCATTGGGTTATTTTCTTCCCGTGTATCAAGGTAATTTTCTGTAAATTCTTCATCAATTGAATATTCTCTTTTATTTGTTGACCCGCGCTTTCGTAAATAATCTATACATAAATTATGTGTTGTCTTGAGTATCCATCCTTTTGCCGAACTTATTCTAAACGAATTTAGATTTTCCCAGATTTTTACCATTACTTCCTGCGTAACATCATCGGCATCGGAATTATTTTTCAACATATATACAGCATAGCTGTAAATATTATTCTTATACTGCTTAATTAAATGATGATATCTAATTTCTTTTACTCTCATAACCCGCAAATATAAAGACGATTGAATAAGTAAAATTGTTACAGATATCCGCCGGTGAACCTATACCTTCCTCTGAGCTTACCTGCACTTAACGTTAATTGAAGATTGGAATAAAGATTAGCGCTATGATTAATAAGTTGAACAACCCTCAAGTTAACTCGTTTTTTTCACTAAGAGGACTAAATATCGCAGCAACATTTTGTTCTTATAAGCATCTACTTTTTAGATTATTTCCCGGGGGAGACATGTATAAGAGAAATTCATTCTGCACAAAGGTTGTTGCGTTTATAAGTATTGCACTCTTTATCTCAGCGCAATATATTTTTTGCCAGTCGGAACGTACTATTCCTATCACAGTTGAAAGAAACAGAACTATCATCCCGGTACAAATTACAAATTCAGGTACACTAAAATTGGTGCTTGACAGCGGAATGCCTATGGACGGAATTTTATTATACGACTCCGGGTTGAAGGATTCAATTTCCGGCTTAACTTTTCGGGAGACGAAAATTCCGGGCGCCGGTGCGGGCCCGCCTTCGAAAGGTTATTTCGCTGACTCAGCTAATTTCAACATCGGGAAAATTAAATTTACCAACCAACGAATCATTATTCTCGACAACGAAAAATTCAAAGGTTTTCCTTCTGACGGTGTAATCGGTTATTCAATATTAGGACATTATGCAACAGAGATTAATTACGATAAGAATTTAATAACTCTACATGAATTTAATGAACTGCAACTTGATGACTCATGGAACGAAATACCCATTTACTTTAAGAACAACAAACAAATTCCCTGGGTCAACGTATCAATGTCAACATACGATGAGCAACCTGTTCAACTTTCGGTATATATTGACTATGCTTCCGGCGAAGCTATTGAACTGCTTGAACGACCAGATCAAAAGTTTATCATTCCGGAGAAAACTAGTCGGGTGTATCTTGGCAGAGGACTGAGCGGCGATATTTACGGCAGCGAAGGAAGAATTTCGAGACTGATAATCGGACCTCATGTGTTTAATAATGTTAAGGCCGTTTTTACACCAGCGAATGTAAGATCGAAGCAGAAAAACGCCGATGGCATTATTGCGAACAATGTTTTACGAAGGTTTAACCTAGTATTCGATTACCGGGATAAGAAATTATATTTGAAGCCGAATAGTTTTTACGAGCAACCTTTTTAACAACATATTTTTCATGCTTGCTTCTCATGTTGATTTGAGCCAAATTTACCCCGCATTTTTTATCACATTGAATTTTATTCTTGGCTCTCAATCAAAATATAAAAGAGTATATAGAGTCGGTATTTCGCGATTCAAAATCGTCCGATGAATTGTTTGATACATTCAGATTAGCTTTACAAAATAGTATCAAAGATGCAGACTTATATAAAATGCTTCTAGGCAACCCGCATTTATCCAATGAAGAAATTACACTGTTCACTGAACAGCTTACGAAAGAGTTTGACGAATTGAGCAAGGATATTTTCAATTGGACAGCTTATATTTTCCAGACTAAGGATACTGACTTTAGCCTGGTTGATACATCGTTTTACTACTATCAGAAAGCGTTTCTTGTTGATCCGACTAATCATTCCCCACTGTTGTCGGCGCTGAATCTCTACAATTATGATTTCGATTATCCAACCAACCGACACATACTTCAATTGGTAAGCAACGGTGTTGAAATGGTTAAGAAAAAAAGCGTTGTTTACCGGAGTATGTCAAAACATTACGGGAAGATAGGAAATGTACATTTAAGCAAACGGTACGAAGACATCGCTGAAAGAGCCGTAAGGGATGAAAATCAATAAGTAAAGCCAATGTTAAAATAAAAAAACGTTTCACCGTAGGATACAATGCTGTTAGGAGGATCGTTTTTAAATAGAAAACTTTTAGCAACCGAAAAATCAGCCGGTCCAATCGGCGTATCAAAAGACATAGTTGCACTTACCGCATGGCGCAAATTTTTAAATTTTATTTGCTCTTGTTTAGACCAAATAGATCCCAAATCATAACGAACTCCAACGTAAGTATCGAAGAATATATGAACAGGCAGCTTAAAGCGGTAGCCTAAAGAGCTGATAAATATTTGTCGACCTCTAAATTCGAATTGCCTGTAGCCGGCAAAGCTACTTTGGCCGCCGAACGCAAACTGCTGACTTAGCGGCAGCGTTTCATCGCCAAATCCCAGCATTCCTCTCAAATGAAACGTATGCAAAGTGTTAAGGCTAAAATAATGATTGTAGTCTATAAAAAATTTAGAGTAGGCAATTTCCGCGGATAAAAATTTTTGCGAAGTTTCATAGTAGCTGTCGATAAGAAAACCGGAAACCGGAAAAGGCAGTTTATCTCTTGAATCAATTTTAAATCCGAATTTTAAACTGGAAATATTTTGCAAGTACTCACTTTCGGGATCATTTAACATATTGGCAATCTGATTTCGCTGGTAAGTAAATTCTCCGTAAACGGTTCCAAATTTTTTAAACTGAGCCCCTAATCCAACTGAACCGCCGTAATTCCGCTGTTTATATTCACCTGTTTTTTCCCTTTCGAATTTCCTTTCGTTGTTTGTTATAACATCGCTATAAGTATTTATATCTGTAGAATAGTAAAAGCCTTTTAAACTGTAAGTGAGATAAGTATCAAAAATTCTGCTTGCTTTTTGTTCAACAGTAACACTCCTGTTTCTGGGTCCGGCAAAAAACGATAAACCGATTTCCGACCCGGATCCGTAAAGGTTTTCATCCCTTATATCAAATAAAAATTGTGTAAAATACTCGTTATCAATCTTTAATCCGAACCGCAGTACTGTTGATAGTTTTTCTTTAAGATGCAGCTCTATAAAATTTCGATTACTATCCTTTTTAATCACTAAATCAACTTCGTCAAAAAGATTAGTTATCCTCAAATTTTCAAGTCCTTCAACGAGTTTATCGTATAACAGGGGTTCGCCTGCTTCAAACGGAAGCTCCCTGCGTATTACCGTTTCATTTGTTTTATCGTTGCCGAAAATTTTTATTTCGCCTATTATTCCTTCCAGTAAAGTAACATTAAGTATACCGGTTTCTTCATGGAAATCAATTTTATCAATTGATGCTAACGTATATCCTTTACTTTTATAAACTGATAAAAGCTTCAGGCTCTCAGTTAATAATCTTTTACCGTTATAAGGTCTGCTGCAAACCGCATCAGAAAACTTTTTAATATCTTCCACGCCTAGCATTGAACTGCCAATTACATTGCATTTCCGAATGGGAGCATTCAATTCAGTCTTGCTCGTAACAAGAGATGACCCGTTATCATCATCAATTGATAAACTTATCGACCTGTAATCCCCCAATAGATATTCTTTATTTAGCAAGTATTCAATTTCATAATTAGCAACTGAATCAACCTCATTAAATTGTGCCAATAAATTTTGAGCGAACAAATCATTTTCAGCGGCTTTAAGATTCTTATAAAATTTAACCTCATCATCATAGTTAGTATAGAAAAACTCTTTCTGTATTTGCTCTACGCGACTAGAGTGAGACGAGAAAGATTCGTAACCTAGCTGAATTATATCTCTCAAGTTGGAAAAATCATCGTTCTTTTTGCCGCCCAAATAAGGCTGAACAACGGCATCCGCTTCTTTAAGCTGTTGTTCAGTTAAAATATTCATGGGAATGCTAACTACCTGATCAGCGATTGTCCAAGGAGTATTCAGCTCTTCGGCTTCACGTAAGGAACTGGTTGTGTTAAACGCTATTACTATGTCGGCGCCTGATTGCTTGGCAACTTTAACCGGTACATTAGCAACGAGACCACCGTCGGCTAAAAGCAATGAATCAATTACTACAGGAGGCAGCAGGAATGATACGCTTGAACTAGCTCTCAATGATCTTGCAATAGAGCCCTCGTCAAGAACAACAGTATTGCCGTTAACAATGTCGGTAGCAACGGCTTTAAAGTTATAAACCAGGTCAGAGAACCGGTTAAAATTTGTAACAGGTGCGTTTGCAAAAATTGAATTCAGGTAATTCAGAACTCTTTGACCAGTATTAAGGGAAGTTGGAATGACCGGGGAAAAACCGTCGAATCGTATTGAAACGATAGCGCGATCTTCGGTAATTTTTTCATCAACGAATAGATCCTCCCTGTTGGTTTCATTAATCGATATAAATTCGTTCCAATCAGTTGTGGTAAGAATGGAATCTATGTCCTCGATACTATAGCCGACTGAATACATACCGCCGATAACGCTGCCCATACTGGTACCGGTGATGTAATCAATTTTTATATTATTATTTTCAAGTGCGTTTAATATTCCAACCTGAGATATTGCCCTTGCTCCCCCACCGCTCATCGCAATGCCGATCTTCGGATAGTCAGCTGGTTCCAAAATCTTTATACCGAAAGGAAGTTCCCCGGGAGAAGTTTTAACGGATATTTCCGACTGGGCAATTAAATACCCGCATAATAAAAATGCTATTAAGAAAATACGGCTGGACATTTTTTATAAATTGAGATTAAAAATCCCTGAATTAAATTTCGGGTCAGGGATATAAAATTACTTACGTTTCTTTTGCGATTGCCTTTGAAGCTTTTGTTGGCTCTCAGCAGCCTCCATCATACGCTGCATAAACCCGCCTTTCTTTTTAGGATTCTTTACGGGAACCAATTCTTCGCCTTCGCCTTTTTTGTTATTTATATAATACTGCTGGGCAATTGACAGTACGTTGAACATGAAGTAGTAAAGGTTCAACCCTGATGAAAAACCCATGAACATTAGCGTAAACATAACCGGCATCACATATACAAGCGCTTTTTGACTTGGATCTTTAATCGACATTTTTTGCTGGAAAAACATCGTTATTCCAAGAAGCGGGGCAAGCCCGGTTATTTTATCAATACCAAACAGCGGCAGCTTAAAAGGAAGCGTATAAATGTAATCGGGCGAAGATAAATTGGTAATCCAAAATATAAACGGTTCGTGACGAATTTCGATTGCTACATTAAAAAAGGTAAACAGTGCAAACAGTATAGGCATCTGAAGAAGCATCGGCAAACAACCGCCGGCAGGGTTGATTCCGTAAGTTTGGTAAAGCTTCATTGTTTCCTTTTGAATGCGCTGCTGATCACCTTTAAACTTTTCCTTGAGCTCAGCAATTTTCGGCTGAAGCTGCTGCATTCGTTTCATCGACTTGTAGCTTTGCCTTGTCAACGGGTAAAGTGCTATTTTAATAATTATTGATAGAACTATAATTACAAAGCCATAGTTTGGAATAAACTTGTGCAGGAACTGAAACAACGGCAGCAGGATGTACTCAGATATTGGACGAGTGATGAATTTTAAACCGAAAAAACTTCCGAAGTCATAAAATGCTTCAAAGTTTTTATCATACGAGCTAAGTATATCATAATCCATCGGTCCAACATACAGTTCAAATTCATCATTCTGGTAATTTAACTGTTCGAATGGAACCATAAGGCTGGCGCTGTAATATTCTCGAACGCCTACTTTTTGATTTTCCGTTCTCGTTCCTTCAAAGCGGGCGCCGCCGTCGGAAGAACTTTCTTTAGGAGCAATTATAACTCCGAAGTATTTACTGCGGACACCGATCCAATCAATCGCGCCGTTAAGGGTTTTCTTTTCCACTTCATCGGTCGACGATGCATCTACAATTACCTGTTCACCACCGGAAAACGCACTTGCGTTGGCGTAAGTGGATTCATCAACGGAATTTTCTTCTACAAAATTTATCCCGTTCGACCATTCAAGGTCATATCTTAATCCGCTTATAACCTGGTTCATGTTCTGCATTTCGATATTGAGCCTTGACGAGTAACTGTTTCCGTAAAACATGAAATGCTTCACAAGCTGTTGACCGGGTCCGGCTTCATATGTAAATGCTACAGACAACGAATCTTCTGTGTCAATCTTGTAGTAATAGTTATCTAGATTTAGATCAAAATCAAGCTTTGCTGTATTCACTAAATGGCCGTCTTTCGAAACATAAACGAGGTTTAGATCTCCCCCGTCAAACGGATTTATAAGCTGAACGTGACGATCGTAAAAATTTGCAGTATCTTCAATTTGCCTGTAGTACCATGTGTTATATTCTTTGAGATAATACTTGCGCAGCCGTCCGCCTTTTGACGTTAGCTCAAGCTTTACAAGATCTGTTTCAATTGTAACAATTCTTTCGGGAATATCTACTTTTTCATCTGTAGCTCCTGCAGTTTCCGTTGACTCGGCTTGAAGCGGTCTCTGCGCTTCGCGTTCATCATCTAACCCGGTTGGTGATTCAACTACCCTCGAAGTATCTGCCGGAACTTGCTGCGGCGGTTGTTGTTCCGGGGCATTCATATAAAGCCATACGACTAAGACTAATCCGATCAGCAAAAATGCGAGTGTAGTTTGTTTATCCATTTATTATCACCAACTGTTCAAAATGTTAGAGCAAAAATATTGTTTCCTAGATTAACATATTATTATCGTTTTTGTAACAATGTTTACAACCGACCCGAAATATTATTGAGCAAGTCTAACACATCTTCTTCCAAGTTATTCGAAAAAATTTTAGGATTGTTTTTTTGTGATACGCTATTAAGAGAAAAGACGAGCAAGACGGAATTGTAATTTAGTTGATTCAAAATAATATACTTATTCGTGCGATACAGATCTCTTAAAATTCTTTTTATCCTGTTTCGCCAAACGGCATTACCTGCTTTTTTAAAAATTGCGAAAGCTACTTTACAATTAGGCGAATCGGATGAGTATATATAAAAAATAGCCTTTAACTTTCGGCTATTTGATACCAGGGTACTACCCTGCTTAAAAACTAATTGAAATTCTTTTTTACTTTTGATTCTTTCTTTTTTAGAAAGACCAAATTTTTTCAAATCTATTATTCGTCGCTTACTGTTAGTTTTTTTCTGCCTTTAGCTCTTCTTCTCGCTAAAACCGCTCTGCCGTTTTTACTGGCCATCCTGGCTCTAAAACCGTGTTTATTTTTTCTTTTCCTGTTGCTTGGCTGAAAAGTCCGTTTCATAATTATCCTCGATTTAACAAAGGTTACAAAGATAGCTAAATTAATAATTATGCACAATAATTTGCTAAGACATTATTTATAAACGACTTAGCATGATTCTGCCTGTATGCATTAATAAGCAAAGGCGCCTTATGGGCGCCTAAGAACGATGAGTTATTTGTTAAGCTCATCCTGGGTTCAAAATTAAGCGGCTTCATAAGCTACCTCCCCAGCCATAGAAGTAACCGTGAGCCGCCATTCAGGAAAAAGAACTATTTCATCAGTATCATTTTCTTTGTTATATTCACTTTATCACCTACCAGTTTGTACAAGTAGATTCCACTGGCTAACCTGCTTGCATCAAAGTTAACCTTGTGGTATCCTGCGCTCAAATCACCGTTTAACAATTCGGCTACCTGCTCGCCTATGATATTATATACTACCAGCCTGTAACTTCCTGCTTCCCTTAACCCAAACTCTATCGTTGTTGCAGGGTTAAACGGGTTCGGATAGTTTTGACTCAACTTGTACTCTTTCGGTCTCTCTTCTATTTCTTCGGTACTTGTTATGCCGCCTTCGTACTTCTTGTAGATAACACCCGTGTTCGAACCGGCATAAATCGTTGATGCATTCTTATCTATCATCAATGTGTTTATACCTAAGCCGCCCATGCCTATCGATTCCCATACTCCGCTTGTTACTTCCTGACCGTTAGGGGTCTTTGCCAAACTGCCGCTTAACTTAAAGACTCCGCCCGTCCACGTACTTACATATACTTCGTCGTTGGCATTTACAGCTATTCCGTATACATAGTGTCCGTTCAAGCCTGCATTTACCGATTCCCAGCTTAAGCCGTTATCTGAGCTTCTGTATACTCCGGCTCCGTATGTTGCTACGTAAACATATCCGTTGCTTGTTACTTCAAGATCCCAGACGAAGGTGGTCTGTATTGTTGTTGTTGACCACGTACCTCCGCCGTTTAAGCTTACGTATACTCCACCGCCGTAGGTTCCCGCAAAGATTACTCCCTGGTTAGTGATTGCAAGCGAGTTTACTACCGTATTGGTTAAGCCTGCGTTTACCTGCGTCCAGCTCGTTCCGTTATTATCGCTCTTATAGATGCCAAAGCCCCATACCGCTGCATAGATTGAACCGCTTACCGGGTCTACCTCTAAGGCATTTACACCGTAAGCCAATCCGCCCATCGGTCCGATCCAGTTTGTGCCGCCGTCCATGCTTACAAAGATGCCCTGTTCGGTTGCTATATAAATATATCCGTTAGAGCCTACGGCTACATCCCAGATTATTCCTAAAGTCATACTTGCATTTAGTAAAGTCCAGTCTACGCCGCCGTTATACGAGATATACAAGTTACCGCCGGCTGTTCCGGCTAAAAGGTTACCGTTCAGGTCGGCTGTTATTGCGTTAATTACTTCAGTCAGTCCGAACTCGCCTAATGTCTGCCAGTCACCACTGCCGCCTGTACCGCCACTATTATTATTTTCAAAGTATACCGTAGCTACTGCATAATCATCTTCACTTGGTACTCCGTTATTTGGTGTAGAGTCGGGATCTTCCTGGTCTACATGCGTAATCTCGGCTATGTTGATTATATTCGGTCTGCCCGGTATATTGCCTAAGAACAGCTCACAGTTAAACTGTCCGCGTCCTATGATATACTTGGCTATCATTTGTCCGTTGATTACACCCGACTTAAAGTCTATTGTTGCACACGGCGCTAAGACTGATCCGCGTATATCTATTCCTTCTATTGTTATGAATGTTGCTTCGTAGAAGTTATATAGTACATTGTTAATACTTGTACCTTCTACAGTCAGTCCGCCCGTCCATGTTATATCGTTGCCGTCAATGTTTACTACAACTACCGATCCGTTTGGAACATTGATTGTCATAGTATGAGAGCTTGTTAAATCTGCACCCGATACTTCAAATACGTTAAGCAATGGATCACTGCCCTCTAGGGTTAATGCTCCCCATTGATACGTAGTTGTTCCGTTTACTGCGTAACCGGCAAGTTGTGAAGATAGATTCTTCAGGTATAATCCTGCGGCGCCAAAGTCTATCCTGTTCGGATCATGGATTAAGTCGCCGTCTATCGATACACTGCCTTGAGGTAAGTTCGTAGAGATACCGTATACCACGTTACCGTTGTATACCGCACCGCTTAAGAAGGTTAAGTTTCTTCCTACTACAAGCGCATCCCCTGAGTTTGCAGGCAGTTTATCGCCTATACTATAGTACTGGAAGTAAGCATCCCAGCCTACGGCTACTTTGCACTCACTGTCGCTACTCGGGAAGTTTACACTGCAGAGTGCAAATACGTTGTAGTCGCTCGCTATGCCTAAATCGAACTCGGTAAACTCGCTGCCAGTGTTGTATTCTTCTACCGTAAAGAACAACTCTAGCGTAGCGCTTTGTCCCGCATTTAAGTTGCCTACTGTCCACAGACCGCTGCCGCTGTTAAATGTGCCCTGACTTGCGTTATAGCTGTTGTAGCTTATGCCTTCGGTCGGGATGTAATCCGTAACTTCCACCCCGGTTGCATCGCCAGGTCCGTCGTTCGTTACGGTAATTGTAAATTTGATCTCATCGCCAACTTCAGGATTAGCGTTGTCTACTTCTTTATTGAGTCTTAAGTCAGGTAAATTCCTGAAGAGACCTGCATCCCAGAATAATTGACATTCACTCGTTCCCAAGTTGATTGTTGTTGTCATTCCGTTGTTACCTGCGTCAGAGTCTAGCTCATCATCACTGCCCTGATCCTTTGGACTAAATGTATAACCGTTCGGAAGTACAAACATTATCTTATAGTTACCTGCCGTCAGGTTATCGAACTTATAGTTACCAAGGTGATCTGTTGTTGTTGTTGCTATTACACTGTTATCGCCTGCATTAAGAAGTTTTACCGTTACGTTTGCTACACCTACTTCGTCTATATCCTGGATACCGTCGTTATCTTTATCGAAGAAGACCCTGTCGCCTAAACAGCTCGGAGAAGCCGGTTCGGGGATTAGACCCGCATCCCAGCTTAAGTCGCAGTAGCCTGCTACGAACAACGTTGTTGGGGTGCGTCCGCTTAAGCCTACGTCCGAATCAAGATCGTCATTGCTGCCTGCATCTTTGGTTGTAAATACATAACCCGACGGCAGCATGAACTTAACATAGTAACGTCCAGGGATTAACTGATCGAAGCGATAGTAACCGTCTGCATCGGTTGTATCGGTTACTATCAATTGACCGTTTTCGTTAAACAGTTTTACTATTACGTCTTGTACGCCTGTTTCGTTGTTATCCTGTATGCCGTTCTCGTTTGCATCGAACCATACAAAATCTCCGACACAGGCTTCTTCACAGCCGCCGCAGCCGTCTGTACAGTAACCGAAGTCTATTGTAAGATCTTCTTTATGGCTATCGGTTAGGCATACTTCCACACCGCTGCCGTCGCTGTCTTTGCCGTCGTCGCTACCTATGTTGCTGGCAGTTGGAATAGTACCTGCCGGTAATGTAGATGCATCAATATGTACGGTATAGCAGTCGTTATCGGTACATAAGCCTTCGAAGAGGTAGTTACCGTGTTCATCGGTAAACGTGAAGTCGATTACGTTACCCTGGGAATCTTTCAATATCACCTTTACGCCCTGGATACCTGGCTCACCTGGATCCTGGATACCGTTACAGTTGGTACCCGTTTGATGGGCATTAAAATCCAACCATACACGATCACCTATTACGCCTTC
>JANQLA010000031.1 GCA_028280855.1 Melioribacteraceae bacterium | reverse complement strand
TATTTTAATGCTAATTCTTAAGAATTGATTAATGAAAAGAGAAATATTGTCTCTCAAAGTAAAGGAAATAGAGGAGTAGGTAAGATGAGAAGATTCCTTAAAAATAGTCTTTACTTATTTGTTGCTGCGCTTTTGGTGTTAAATGCAATTAATGCTCAACCTGTATACAGGGATGTAATTGATTACGGTGCAGTTGGCGACGGAAAAACATTAAATACCAAAGCAATACAACAGGCAATAGATGATTGTTTCGACGATGGTGGCGGTAAGGTAGTAATACCCGCCGGTATATTTTTGACCGGGTCGGTCGATTTAAAGTCTAATGTTGAATTACACATTTCAAATGGTGCCGTTCTTTTGGGAAGTACCTTAATAACAGATTATCAAAGTAGAGTACCCGATTTAAAATCATATAATGATATTTTTTTAGAGTACGCTCTTATCTATGCTGAGAAACAAAAGAACATTTCGATAACCGGTAACGGTACAATTGACGGACAAGGCGCTGCGTTTGTTGTTAAAACGAAGGTGAAACCCGACAGATACAGGAACCGTCCGTTTGTTATTCGATTTGTTCAGTGTGAAAATGTAAAAGTGAAAGATGTTACTTTGCAAAACTCTGCAATGTGGATGCAGCAGTATCTTGCCTGCAAGGATGTTTTTATTGATGGAATTCGTGTGATAAATCATGCAAACAAAAACAACGACATGATCGATATAGACGGAAGCAGAAATGTTGTTATGCAAAACTGTATTGGCGACACGGATGATGATGCCTTAACGCTTAAAAGCACCTCGAAATATCCCACTGAAAATGTTACAATAACCAATTGTGTTATTAGCTCGCATTGCAACGCAATTAAATTCGGTACTGAATCAATCGGCGGTTTTAGAAACATAACTATTTCAAATATTGTTGTTAAGCCTTCGCGCGACAGGGAGCCAATCTATGGATTCCCAGACGGTATAAGCGGAATAACGTTAGCATCGGTTGACGGCGGTGATTTTGAAGGAGTTAACATTTCCAATATCAGGATTGAAGGAACCGCGGTACCTATTTATTTAAGGCTTGGCGACCGAGCCAGGCCGGTAAGGGAAAGCGATCCGAAACCTGATCCTGCAAATTATAGCGATGTTAAGATTAGCAATGTTATTGCAACCGGGATAACTTCTCCAATAGGTTGTTCCATAACGGGTATCCCCGGTTACCCTGTTAAGAATATTTCGCTTAGCAATATTTCGATTAAATTTGCCGGCGGCGGAACTAAAGAGGATACAAAAAAAGAAATTCCAGAACTGGAAGATCATTACCCCGAAAGTACAAAATGGGGAACGCTTCCCGCATACGGTTTTTTTGTAAGGCATGCGGAAAACATACAGTTCGATAACGTTGAGGTAACGTTTGAAGGCAAGGACCTTCGACCGGCATTAGTATTTGAAGATGTTAGCGAAGCATATATAAATGGGCTTAAAGCAGCATCGGATTTTGATGCCGAGGCAATTTTGAAGTTTACAAATTCCCAAAATATTACCGTCTCAAACTTTAAATCCTTTTCAAGAGCCAAAACATTTCTTTCATTAAACGGTGATAAGACGAAAGAAATAACTTTGTTGAATAACAATCTAAGAAAAGTAGAATCGGTTTATAACTTAAACGGTGTAGACCATGCAGAGATAATTATAATGGGAGAAAAATGAAAAGAAAAGATTTTTTTAAAAATACAGCGTTCGTAGCTGCGGCTGCTACATTACCCGCTTCCAAAATATTTGCAGAGGGGTATGATAGGGTTATTGATGAAAACTCCGGGGTTAAAATTACAAAGGTAACTCCATATTTATTTAAGTCGGCATTGTTTATAAAAGTGGAAACCGATGCCGGGGTATCAGGTTGGGGGGAGTGTGATTCATCTACACGCAAGCTGGCGGCAAAAGCTGTTGAATATGATTTAGCAAAACATGTAATTGGAGAAGACCCGTTCGAATCGGAATACCTGTGGCATAAAATGTATTTTAAAGAATTTGATATGGGGCGTTCGGGAATCCTTACCGGTACAATGTCCGGCATTGATAATGCACTGTGGGATTTAAAGGGCAAACTATTGGGCAAACCGGTCCATAAATTATTGGGCAGCGCAAATAAAGAAAAGGTGGCAGTCTACGGAAGTTACGGAAGAAGCAAAGGCAATCGTTACTTATCGCCCGACGAGATGGCAGCTATTGGCGTCGATTTTGTGAGCAAAGGATACAAAGCAATTAAGCCGCGCATGCAAATAAGACAGCTCGGACTTAATCCTGATCCGGATCCTACATTTGATGTGATTAAAGCTGTTCGCAAAGCTGTTGGTGATGATATTAAAATATACGTCGATTTTAACAACGGATATACGGCAGCGCGCGCAATAATGGTTTCCAAAAAAATTATTGAGCACTTTAACGTTGAGGTGATTGAAGAACCGGTTACGCAACAAAGCTATTCAGAGCTAAAACAAGTTGTTGATACGCTTGATGTCCCCGTGTCGGCAGGCGAACATGAATACCAAAAATGGAAAATGCGTGATCTTATTACACAGGCTAATGTTGATTATGTTAACGCAGATGTTATTAAATGCGGCGGAATTACAGAGTGTAAAAAGGTTGCCGGACTTGCGCATGCGTTTGATAAACTGATCATGACACATAACGCGCGACCAACTCTTGCTACGGCTGCTAATTTGCAATATCTTGGATCGGTTGTTAATGCCGCTAAATTCCAGGAGTACGGAGGATCTCGCGAACGGTTAGGACAACAGAAGCTGTTTAAAAATTATTTCCGCTATGAAGACGGCTATCTCTATATTCCGCAGGAGCCGGGATTAGGTTTAGTTCCTGATGAAAAAATGATGGAGAAAGAAAAAATTAATTAGAACGCTTGATAAAAACATCCGTGTCATAATGCTAAAATTATTACTGCAAGGCGTAAAGGAAAATATTTTCCTTTCTTAATCTTTTTCTTTGTCTTAATCCCTCTCTAAAACAGAGTACGATTAAAATTAAGACCTACTTGTAGCAGGCAAGTTATGATAAAGATATTTTAAAACATCCTTTGCGCTTTGTGGCTGGAAGAATTTATGATTATTCAATTTAACGAACTACAAAAACTACTTTCATCAATACTTATTAAGAATGGATTCGATGAAGAAAACGCTGAGCTGCTCTCTACGATTCTTTCCGAAAATACGCTTGTTGGAGTTGCATCGCATGGCGTTAATCGTTTCCCGGCTTTAATTAAACTTGTTGAGATGGGTCATATTCAACCTAATGCGAAACCGACATCGGTAAATTCATTTGGTGGATGGGAACAATGGGATGCCAACCTTGGGCCGGGTCCTTTGAATGCATGGAGAGCAACAGATAGGGCAGTAGAACTATCGAAGGAACATGGAGTAGCATGTGTTACGCTAAAGAATTCCAACCATTGGATGCGTCCCGGGGCTTACGGATGGAAAGCTGCCGAAGCTGGACACATTCTAATCTGCTGGACTAACGCTATTCCAATGATGATTCCCTGGGAGGCCCGTGAGCCTAAGGTTGGTAATAATCCTATCACATTAGCAGTGCCACGTTCCAAAGGCCATATTGTGCTTGACATGGCTTTGTCGCAATACTCTTATGGAAAGCTTTCAACTATGAGAAGAGAAGGACGCGAGTTACCTTATCCCGGTGGTTACGATAATGAAGGAAATTTAACTACTGACCCAGCAGCGATATACGATTCGAATCTTGCGCTGCCGATTGGTTACTGGAAAGGGGCCGGAATGGCAATATTATTTGATCTTATAGCTACTATTTTGAGTGGTGGAAAATCCACCAACGATTTAAGTGAAACAATGATGGATACCGGTATGTCGCAAATTTTTATTTCCTTCGATCCTTTCAAAGCTTATTCAGCCCATGCTATTAATGAAATAGCTGATGATATCGTTCAATCAGTGCTATCGGCAAAGCCATTGAATGAAGATACAATAGTTTCGTACCCTGGTGAAAGGATAATAAAAACACGCGAAGAAAATCTGAAAAACGGAATTACAATTGATGATGTAATCTGGAAAAAAATAAAAACTTTATCGCTCCAATAACTTTAATAATTGTTAATTGTGATTAATTTTATAACTTCTATTTGAAATTTCATCTTAACAAAATCTAATATTTTTCGATAGTTAATAAGGAGGGAGTTTGAGATTTATATTTAATGTGGGGATAGACTCGGAGCGTGAGTAAGATAAAAAATTATATTGCCTTTATAATTTTTATTCTGTCATTCAACCTGTGTTTGTTTGCAGTATACTTAAATCCTCAAATTAGTGAAGATCGGGATTCACTGATCTACTATATATCGCAATCTGAAGACCTTGTATCGTCCGATCCCCAAAAAGGAGTCAATATCGGCAAAAAAGCGTCTATGCTGGCATCTTTAGTGGGCAATGATGAAAAAGTAATTGATGCTTTGATAGCAGTTTCGAAGAACTTTAATGAGTTACCCGGTATGCAGGATTCGGCATACTATTACCTTAAACTTGCAAATAAATTATCAGTAAAACTTGAAAAACCTGAATCCATCATTAGAACAAACTACGTGCTTGCCGAATATCTTTATAATAATTACAAATACGACGAAGCGAAAAGAATTTTCTCAGAATCTTTGAAGTTAAAACTGCCTGACAGCTTAATATATGTTGCCGACAGCTATTATTTACTCGGAAGTACTGAACGCGATTTAGGGAATTATGATGACGCGTTAACATATGTAAAGTTAGCTTTAGATCAATATATAAAACTTGGCGATGACAAAAGAACAGTAAGAGCTTACTTAAAGATCGGACACATATATAAGCTAAAAGGCAACAATGAGCTCGCTTTAAATTATTACCGTAAGGGATTAACCCTTGCTTCAAATACACAGGATACTGCTCGAAGAATTAAGGCATTAGAAAAAATTGGGGTATTGTACAAAAATTTGATGGAGTATGATAAAGCACTCGAGTTTCTTAGTGAAGCAAAAGAATTGGCTGAGCAAAATGGAACCTTTGCTGAGTATGGAAATATTTTGAGGGGGCTTGGAAGTGTACATAATAGGAAACGTGATTTTGAGGAAGCTCTAAAATGGTACTGGGCGGCTTACAAGATTTCCGAAGAAACTAATGATTTGAGATTAAAATTAATCTGTCTTAATTCAATCGGTAACATTCACAAAAGAAAAAAAGATTACGATTTAGCGCTGGCAAATTTTGAGGAAGCATTGCAGATAGCAGATGAAAATAATTTTTATCATGATAAAATGGTTAGTAATTCTAACATTGGTATTTCGCATGCCTACCTTGGAAACTACGGAAAGGCTATTTCAATTCTTAACGAATCCGTAATAATGGCAAAGGAAGTTGACTCTTATTCAGCGCTTTCCGATTGTTACGAGTATTTGACTGTAACCTATAGGCTAATGAATGATTATAAGAATGCTTTTAGATATGCCGATTTACATATGAGGGTTAAGGACTCATTGTTTTCTCAATCGATTTCATCGAAACTTGCGGAAATGAAAGCTGAATATCAGAACGAAGTAAAAGAAAGAGAGATAGAAATACTTAAAAGCAAAAATAAGTTATCGGAAGTTGAACTTGAAAGTTCAAAAAATATGACTAACATGCTGATAGTTCTTTCCATAGTTTTAATATTTAGCGGCGGTCTTTTGCTTTTCCTTTACAGGAACAAGAAAAATTCTAACAAAGAATTAGAAAACAAGAACATTGAAATAAACTCTCTTAACAGTCAGTTAAAATTGCAGAATCAACGGTTGGTTACATCTGAGAATCATTTGAAATCTGCAAACAATGCTAAGGATAAATTCTTTTCCATTATTGCACACGACTTAAAGAATCCTATTCAAGCTGTAAAAGGTTATACTGAAATGCTAAGAGAAGATTTTGAAGAGTTTAGCGAAAGAGAAAAATTAGAAATTATCGATAGTATATATGAAGCAACAGAAGAGCAACTTAAGCTCTTGCAAAACCTGTTAACTTGGGCTCGAAGTCAAACCGGACGAATCGAATTCCAGCCTCAGCGTGTTAATCTTTTAGAATTGACAACCGAAGCTATTAAGCCTATTCAACAGATAGCATATCAAAAACAAATTAGAATCAATAGTTATATAAACCCGGAAATATTTGTAAACGCCGATATGGAAATGATGAGCACTATTTACAGGAATCTAGTATCTAATGCCGTAAAGTTTACTTTTCCCGGGGGAACGATTAACATTACTTCAAGGGACAGCAGCGGCTTTGTCGAGAATGTTATTGAAGATTCAGGTGTAGGAATGGATAGTAAAACTCTACAAAAACTATTTCAGGTAGACTCACATATTTCTACTAAAGGGACTTCGAATGAAAGCGGGACCGGCCTCGGCCTGCTAATTTGCAAAGAATTTGTTGAAACAAATGGTGGAAGAATTTGGGTGGAAAGTGAAGAGAATAAAGGAAGCAGGTTTTACTTTAGCGTGCCTATGGCAGACTATCATAATTAGCGCAATAGATTTTTGACATTTGCACTTCATGTAAAACTACAGTTCAAAGCTAGTAAACCTATTCAATTTGCTTTGCAGATGTACCCCAAATATTAGGTTCGTATTCATTCAATATCGCAAGTGCCTTTTCAGCATCGTCCATATTTACCATAAATCTTGCAGGCTGTAGAAGTGGCCTAACGGAAAGAAAATTTTCTTCATAAACATGATAATCAACATCGGCATTATCCAGCAATGATTTTACTATTCCAACATCCACCTGGTTTAATGATGAAAAGAGTTGCACATACTCGGCTTTTTTCAACAATCTAGGTGGAGATTCATTAAAGTCAATCATTACTTCGCAATCAGGGCAATATACTTTCCTGGATTTTCGCTCGTCTTCTTCAAGCACCAATTCGTCTCTACAGCGTGTACAAAACACACTTTCGGGAAGTGCTTCTGTTTGCTCATCTTTCTTCAAATGTTTTTTGCAAGCGGGTTCATTACAGTAATAATATTCTTCACCTTCATTTAAGCAGTCCGGGCAATAATCTTTTCCACAATTCCGGCAGATTGAATAGGCTTGTTTTTCGAGGTGGTTGAAACAGGTTTTCATTTTTTCTTCCAGAAATTTTTGATAATAGTTATACGCTTAAGATGCGCTAGTTACATTCTGTAATGAACTTCATTCACTAATTTATTTAATTTGTTCAAAAGTAATAGACTAAATCAAAAAAAAATCTACCAGTATCCCAAAACCACTCCAATTGATACACCATAAAAGTTTCGCTGAGAATTTAGATTTGCGAATAGGCTGTAATTGATTCCAATTATTCTTGAGAACCTGTATTCTAGTTCAACTTCCAAAATGATTCCAGTTGAATTCTTCTTTTTAAATTTATAATGATTATCAAACAGATCTGAGCTAATTCTCTCACCTCGTTTGGTTGTTGTTACACTACCGATTCCTATGTTTGCGATTACTAAAAACCTGGGATAATTGTAGTTTGGCCTAAATGCATAACCTAAAAGAATAGTATTAGCATTTGTTTTTTCGGACCTGACAAATAGTGTGATTTCATTATTTAATCTCCTGTCAAACTTTAACCTGAACATTTTATATTGAAGCCCGAATCCTAATTGAGTATAAGGACCTAACTTTGCATCGGAATATTTTGCTGAAGATAGTCCAACTGAAGAAAATCCCCAAATTGAGAAATTACCCGATGTTTTTTGCGCTAATGTTGATGAAAACAGTAGCAATAATGCGATTGAAACAAATTTAGCAAGTTTACTAAATATAGAAGGCATATACTCACGCTTTAGAACACAGTAAATTGTTATGTTCATATTTTGTTTACTTCCGCTCCAGGGCTGCGGGCAGCCGTAAATCAAGACTAATTTGAAATGATCATACTTTGAAACCGGAATTAGCCAGATCATCGATTTATAGAATTAAAATTATAAATTTATCTATACAAATCCCCGTTAAGATAGCGCAATCCGGTATCCATAACAATTGTTACAATGTTTTTACCGGGACCAATTTCTTTAGCTCTTTGCAAAGCCGCATATACATTCGCGCCGGAAGTAACACCGCCCCAGATTCCTCCCATAATAGCAAGTTTTCGCGCCGTTTCGTAAGCGTCTTCGTCCGAAACAGAGATAACGTCATCCTGCAAGTCCTGCCTGTAAATTGACGGGATAAATCCTAAGCCAATACCCTCGAGCCTGTGAACCCCTGAGATGTCACCACCTGATAGAAATTTTACATTAAGCGGCTCAACAGCAATGCATCTAATCCCGGGAAACTTTTCTTTGAACACTTCTGAATTACCGGAAAAACTTCCCCCCGTACCAACACCTGTAATGAATTCGTCAATATTAGTGCCTAATTCATCAATTATTTCGCTTGCCATTTTATGGTAGGCGTTCCGGTTATCTATGTTGTTGATTTGATCAGTCCAGAATGTATTCGGTTCATTGCTTAATTCCTTGGCACGTGCAATCATATCGTCAATCAGTTTAGCTGTAATTTTTCCTCTTTCACTCGCAATTAGTTCCAGCTCGGCGCCGAAAACTCTCATAGTTTGCAGCTTCTCGTCGGCGAAAGCATCCGATGAAACGAAATGAGCTTTGTATCCCTTCTTTGCACAAACCATTGCTAATGATGCGCCGGTACTTCCGCCTGTATATTCCACGACTTTACCGCCCGGTTTAAGCGCACCTCTGCGTTCTGCTCCTTCAATCATTGCCAGGGCCATACGGTCTTTCATGCTCCCTGTAGGGTTTCCGCCTTCATATTTAACGTATATGTTGGCGCAATTTGAGTCGATTAACTTGCCCAGTTTTATTAACGGGGTATTTCCTATAGCAGACATGATTAAACCAGTTAGATAAATGAATTGTTATTTGTGAAGTTTTTCCACTACTCTTTCGTTAAATCCTTTCCTTACAATTTCATTTTCGAACTTACCAAGCGAAGTTAAAAACGATTTGTTGTTTTTAAGGATTTCTTCAATTGACTTTTGCCCGGCATCCCAAATCTTTTCCAGCTTTGGTAATTCTTTATATGATTTTTTTGTCAGGCTTACATGCTTTTTCCTAGTGTCGGATTTGTCCTTCTCAATTTTCACGTATCCCTTTTTTCTCATTTTATCAATCATTTTAAATGTAGCAGGAAGGGAAGTATTAAAAGCAAATGCAATCTCAGACATGCTGAGCATTTTGTGTTTTTTAAGAATAAGGAAAACAAGGTGCCAGCTTGGCTCAATATCGGTACCTTCAATTTTGTACATCTCTTTTATGCTTGCAGAAATTGTGTCATTAATTCTTTTAAGCCTGGCGGTAATTCCCAGGTATTTTAAATCAACTAAAAAATCTTTTTCCATAGCACCACTTCAATTATAAAAATAGTTAACTAGTTAAGTAAAGTTATGTAATAATAGTTACCCGGTCAAGTAAATTGTTGGAAATAGCATTTTGCTTTTCTGATTAACAAGCTGCCCTTAATACGTTCCGGATGATAATATGGGGATCAATAGCCCTGTAAAGATAACAATCATTCCGGGTCGGTAGCTTATGGAAAATTAATTAGAGAAGTCGAATCTCATTATATTGCGGTCTCTCCAACTTCTTTTAATTTTCTTTTACGCGTATATTGTTAGTTGGAATACAACTTAAGTTAACCTTAAGGGGATATGTTAAACTCTACTTCATCGAGCTAATCAAATTCAAAAAAATCTTCTTTAGAACATTTGCATGTTGGTTTGGGTCTGATTATCTTTGAATACAGAATACTTTGTTAAACAAGGTATTAAATAGGTGAACGAAAAATGGATAAGGAAAAACTTAATAAGTGGGGAGCTCAGATCCGCAAAGGCCTATTGGATTTCATAATTCTCCTGTATCTCCGGAAGAAGGAATATTACGGTTATGAGTTAATCCGCGAAATCAACAAACTAGCCGGGATGGATATCTCGGAAGGGACAATTTATCCTTTACTGAACAGACTCAAAAAGGAGGAATTAATCGAATCGAAATGGGTTGAAATGGAAACGGGCGTGCCGAGAAAATATTACAGGATAACGGAAAGCGGGATGAATGCTCTTGAATCAATGAAAGATTCATGGATGCAGATCAGTTTTTCTTTGCAACAATTAATGGTGAAAAGATGAATTTTCATCCGAAATTTGATCAGCAGTTAACAACCAGAATTTGGGATAATTATTTCAAGCGAATTAATCGTTTTTTGAGAGCTGTGCCGAAAAACAGAAGAGATGAAATGATTTTAGAGCTTAAAAGCCACCTTTACGAAAGCTTCAAAACAGAAGACAATGGTGAAGAACCTGATAAGTTAATGGGTGCTATTGAAAAAAATCGGCGAGCCCGAGGATTTTCTAAAACCTATTATTGCCGATAAACTTTTGCTGGATGCTTCAAAAACATTTAATCCCCGGCTGCTGATAGTCGGATCATTATATAATTTATACTCCGGTCTGAAGCGGGGTATGATCACCTTAGCTTTAGGAATTGGTTATCTATTTGCATTCATATTCGGTTTGCTGGCAATTCTTAAGATTTTCTTGCCTTCTCACACGGGAATGTTTATTCGTGAAGGGGGAGGGGTAACCATTGGGTTTAATGCAGATCCTGTTGCCGGTGAAGACGCGCTCGGTTTTTGGTTTATTCCGCTAAGTATTTTGCTAACAGCGCTTCTTTATGTCTCACTGACTAAACTGATGCAACGTTTATCAAAATCAAAAGAATAAAAATTTTTTATGTATATACCTTGTTATGCATAGTGTTATTGAGTACAATATAATAAAACTAATTTAAGGAGGTTACAATGAAATATTTAATAATGTTTTTGCAGGTGCTTTGTCTATATCAAACAAATGCCCAGGAAGTTATAAACAAAAAACATAATTTTGCAATTCTCAAAAACAAACCAGTCAAAATTGAACTTGAAGGTGAAATAGTAATTACAAGCTGGCAAAAAGAAAATGCTGAAATTAATATTGAAACTAAAGCAACAGGCGATGTTTGGGGTATTCATTCCGGCAAAGACGATTACAAAAAGTATGATGTGATAATTAACGAGTTTGATGATCAGATTATAATTTCGCCCAATGAAAATTCCGGCGCTTTTGTAATTGGTGTATCAACTCTTGACATAAAACACCGGCACGTAATTAACCTGCCGGAAAATACGAAGCTCTTCCTGAAGTCCGATGAAGCAGACATGACTATTAGAGGTAAATTTAAAGCTGTTGATATAAATTTTGACGATGGTTCTTGCCGCCTGGAGCTAAACAAAAATGAATTCAAATTATTGGAATGCGGAACCGACAATGGAAGAATTTATTTTGATAATGAAAACCAGGGTGCCAGTTTGAAGATGTTTGCAAACGGTAACTCAATTTATTCGGTTTTTACAGATGAAGGACGAATTGAGGTTGATATTGAGGGATGATTTTTATAAAATAGAATGATTTAATTGTTAATATTTTAAAAATAGATTAGATGCCAATTTGACTAAAGAAAATATAGAACTTACCCTTGAGTGGGAGAAGAAGTCGTTTATATCAACTTGTGCGTATTTGACAATACAAACTCTATTCTCTTGCTAATGGAAATAAAATAATTATTTTCCCATTATACATTTGGAACTTTGCAAAATCAGTTTGTTTATAACCATCCCTCGCGATTTTGATAAACCTTCACTTTTTACACTCTAGTTAAATAAACTTGTTCTGCCGGAATATTGTCAAAATGAATTAATCTGCCACACAATTTTCTGCGGGAATAGTAATATTTACTTCATTACCCCAAAAAAGTTGATAATAATGAGTTTGCCCGACAATTGCCCAATGATCGTAATGATACCACCCGCTACATATATAACTATTATATAGATGATCCCAACCACATGCTAAATTATCCGCGGGTACTTGAGATGCAATTACTTGTCCAGTCTGTACTGCGTTTGGTTGAGTGCTATGATAAAGCTCTTCACTTAATCCTTCTGGAGCAGTAGGACTTTCGTACCATGATATTCTAATTTTGTAGTAAGGACATCCGTTTATATAAGTTTTTTGTCCCAAGTTAGTGACAGACGTAATATTTCTTATAATAGGATTAGCTATGATACTATCACTAATATTGAAAATAAGAAATATAAGAATTATTAATTGTAGAATTTTCGACTTCATAATATTTCTCCTTTATTTTAATATTTCAGCAGAATTTAATCCCACTCAATAGTAAGATCTTTAGAAGTGTGGAGATCATTTATTTCTATTATGTAATAAACTCTTTCATTTTTTTTAGTCTTTTCATCGTATTTATATGAGAGACTAACATTTTTGAATTCTTTTGGAACTGAAACTGTGAATTTCGCATTGACAATCGGATTCTCCCATTTCTTTGATGTAAACAAAATATATTTTGCATAGTTTTTTGATATTTCTTGATCGTATTTCACCAAGAAACTTTTTGTCTCAAATTCATCGAACTTCATTTTCCAAGAGATACCGTTTTTTTCGGTGATATATTCATATGCATCTACATAAATATCGTGAGGAAAATGGGCGTTAGAATCTACTGGGAAAGGATAGAAGACTTCAATACTAACAATCTTGTTTGTATTGTTTCGAAAGTAATAATTACCCTCAACTTCTATTTGATCGCTAAAACAATGTAAACTCACTTCTTCCTTAATAAAATCAATAATAGGTTCTTCAATTTGAGACCATGATTGCAAATTGGTTATCAGTAGTGTAAAAATTAAAATCTTATTTAAGATTATCACTTTATTCCAACAATTTTCTATAAAAATTATTAATAATTCTATATAAATTATATCTTCTATTAAATTGACTATTATAAGTCTATTTTATGTGCCTTATAAATTAAAAAAATCTTGAAATGCAAGTACTTAGTAAAACTACAGACTATTTCTATAAGTTAAAAGGTAAAATTTTGGTATATTATTAAAATAAGCTGCAGTGTCTTTTGATGCGCTTATTTTACACTGATAAAGTTTTCCTGTAATACTTGCGGCAAACCATATTTTAATTATGGCAATAAATAGTCGCTAGTATAAAGGCACATTCTCTTTTACTGTTTCGAAGTATATCGTCAAAATATGAGGCAGTAAAATCAACGAGGTCGGGCGTTCGGAATAAAGTAGATTGAGCCTCTCGTTGCACACATTTTACAGTTTAACTATTTTAACCTGAGTTCGATATAAGAGTTAAGCAATCACTAAACCACTTTCTAGATTCAGATTCAATTTAGGCTTCTTTAGTTGAAAATGATAATCCGCTAT
>JANQLA010000014.1 GCA_028280855.1 Melioribacteraceae bacterium | reverse complement strand
CGGCAACGGGAATTAACGATTTTGCAGGATACAAAGTATATCGCTCAACTTATTTTACAATAGGTCCGTGGACGCTTGTTGCCGATATAACGAAGGATGAAGCTATTCTCGACAATGATGGAAATGTGAGCTACGTTGATGAAGATTTACCGTTCGGCGTTGGTAATTATTATTCGGTAACAACTTATGACACTGAAGGAAACGAAAGCGGTAAAGTTAACAATAATCGTTTTCCCATTTACCCTCTCAGGGGTCCGAATAAAGAATTTCCGAAGAATGTTCATGTTATTCCGAATCCCTTTAGACAGCATAGCGGACTTTTAGGCAGCGGTGAAAGATACAGGATGGAATTTGTAGGAGTGCCGGCGAAATGCAACATCAAAATTTATACAATGACAGGTTCGGTTGTTCAGGAAATTGATCATGATGATGGAACAGGATCAACTGCATGGGGAAGCATTAAAAAACTTGATTACCAATTGAGCAAATGGCTGCTGCAAGTAGCGCCGGGAATTTACGTGTACCGGGTCGAATCCAAAGTACCGGGGCAGGTTGGCGAATCGTTCATTGGCAAATTTGCAATTCTAAAGTAGCGGTTGTATGGAGAAAAAATGAGCATAACAAAAATTATATCATCTCTGTTTCTTATAATAACCGTTTCTTATGGACAGAGCGGTATTAAGCCCTATGAAGTGGAGCGTGTCGGTCAATCGGGTTGGCAGTTCCTAAAAATTAATGGTGATGCAAGACAAGCGGCAATGGGCGCAACTTTTACAGCATTAGGGAGCGGCGATGCAAATTCTACATTTGGAAATCCTGCCGCAATCACAAATGTTGAAAACATTGATATCATCTTTAACCGAACAAATTGGATTGCGGATATTGGGTATAACTCTTTCTCGATTGCTAAAAATTTTGATGCTTTCGGGTATTTTGCGATTCACCTAGCTAATGTAGATTACGGCTCAATTCCCGAAACAATTAACAGCGTAATAACCGGTGAAGGCAGAACAGAAGCAGTAGTAACAGGGCGAACATTCAATGCGTCTGATCTCGCAATTGGTATTTCTTATGCACGTCGCATAACCGAGCAGCTTTCAATTGGGGGTAGTGCACGATGGATTAGGGAAACAATCGCAGAAGTGAGCATGGATAACTGGGCTATTGATGTAGGAACGCTTTTTTACACCGGCTATAGAAATTTAAGACTTGGCGTTGCAGCGCGTAATTTTGGACCTGATTCTCACTTCTTCGGTTTCAGTGAAGAATTTCAATCGGAACCTGTTGATGTAAAAATGCCGCTCGATTTCAGGTTCGGTGTTGCGATGGATTTTTTTGACACAAGCCCCGGGCCGCATTTATTAACAATCGCCATTGAAGCGAATCATCCAAATGACGACAAAGAAAAAATTCATTTCGGGTCCGAATATTCTTTCAACAAAGTTTTCTTTATCAGGGGCGGGTACAAAATCAATTACGATGAAGAATCCTTTACTTTCGGATTAGGAATTAACTACCCTGTTTTAGACTACTTCATTAAAGTCCACTATGCATTTGTTGATTTTGGCGATTTGAATAATGTTCACATGTTCACTTTGGGAGTGACATACAATTAAGGAAAAGGTCAAAAGTATTCTTTCATTATTACATTTATTGATGCTTTCAAGCATGTAGTAGTAAAAATGGAGCAGTATAATTTATTGACTGAGGTAATTAAGTAGTAATGATAAATAGAAGAGTAATCGCAAATAACGGTTCCATGTTTATAATGATTTTATGCTCAATATCTATTTCATGTAATCAGGATTCAGGCTTAGAATCTTTAAAAAATTCTAATGATGCGAGGCAGGTAGAAGTGAGGGATTCAGACGGATTTAGTTATTTGTTGTTTACTCCGATGAACAAGGTTGAAGAAGTAGATGGAAAATTACCTTTAATAATTTCCTTACATGGAATTGGCGAGAGAGGAAATGACTTACAAATATTAAAAAGAGACGGACTACCTAAGATACTGGATGGAGATATTTCTTTTCCGTTTATGGTTATTTCCCCGCAGTGTCCATTATCAACAGAATGGTACTACACCAACGAAAACAATATAGAAAGAATGCGGGCTTTACTCGATGATGCCGTTCGAAGGTTTCCTATTGATACCAATAGAATTTATATAACGGGATTCAGCATGGGTGGAATTGGAGCATGGTACTTTATAATTAACCTACCAGAATATTTTGCAGCGGCGGCGCCAATTGCTTTCAGAGCCGATGGATGGAGTCCTTGCAGTGCGAAGGAAATACCTGTATGGGCTTTCCACGGTCGCAATGATTCGGTTATACCTTACAGAAGAGCATTATCTCTAGTTGATCAATTTAGAAACTGCGGCGGAGGTATTGAATTTACAGTATACGATGATGCCGGTCATGATTCATGGACAAGGACTTACAACAATAATGATTTGTATTCCTGGCTGTTACACCAAAATAAAGATTAGCGAACCAATTGGATATATATAATGAATAAAAAAATTGTTGTCATCGGTAGTTCCAATATCGATTTGTTCATGAAAGTCAAAAATATTCCTAAACCAGGCGAGACTATAATTGGCGGAGAAATTTATAAATCATTCGGCGGCAAAGGCGCTAACCAAGCTGTAGCCGCAGCAAGAACAATAGCTGACGTAACATTTATAGGCAGCATTGGTAATGATGCGGATGGTACCTCTGTATTAAATAACTTACTCAACGAAGGTATTGACGTAAGTAAGGTTGAACAAAAAACTAATAAACCTACCGGTATGGCTTTGATTTTTGTAGATCAGTTTGGTGAAAATAGTATTGCCGTTTCATCCGGGGCAAATTCATGCCTTACCGAGAATGATATTATAAACGATACCTGTGTTATAAAAAATGCTGATATTGTTCTTGTTCAACTCGAAATTCCTATCAATACTGTAAAGACAGCTCTAAAAATTGCTAATGATAATAATGTAAAAGTAATATTGAATCCAGCGCCGGCACTAACAATAGAAGAGGAATTATACAGCTATGTTTCCATTATCGCTCCTAACATTCATGAAGCCGAAAGTTTAACAGGAATAAAAATTAAATCAAAAAATGACGCATTAACTGCTTCGAAAATTTTAATCGAAAAAGGAGTTAATAACGTAATAATTACAAATGGAGTACACGGGGTCTATATCTGTTCTGAAGACGAGATAGAGTTTGTACCGTCATACCCCGTTAAGACAACAGATACAACGGGCGCAGGGGATGTTTTCATAGGGGTACTGGCTTCTTCAATTGCAAAAGGGTATGAAATATCCGAGTCCGTAAAATATGCTAATGCCGCCGCGGCTATTTCGGTAACACGCAGAGGCGCGCAAAATTCTGCGCCGACAATATCCGAAATTAACAGTTTCCTCTTGGATCAAAACGATAACAAATTTTTTATCCACATAAATGGAGTAGAAAATGAAAAAAACTAAACAATTTTTATACTTTGCAATGGTTGCATTATTCCTCTTCAGCGGCGGTGTTTCTGCGCAATCAAGTTTAAACGTAACAAATCTTGGAAATTGGGGATCGGGAGAAGGACAGAATTTTGCAGTATTTTCGCTAGGGAATTTGACCTACTATGGCGTTGGCAGCAAATTGAAAATAGCCGATTATACCGACGGAGCTAATCCAGTCGAATTATCTACAATTAACCTTGACGCTTCAATTGACGAAGTAGTTAGGTCAGGCAACTACGCTTATGTTGTTGCGGGTAACAAACTGGTTGTTGTTAATACTCAAAATCCTACAACGCCTTCTGTTGCAGGTTCAATAGAATTTGAGAATAGAGTTCGATCTGTTGCTACAAAACAAAACCATGCCTTTTTGGCTGGTGGAGACGACGGACTGATAATTGTTGATATTACTGATCCGTCCGCCCCATCTCAAGTTGCAATTGTAGATACAATTGGTTACACACAGGGTATTACTGTTAGCGGAAACTATGTTTACGCAGCCACCGGTTCCAATTTGGACATCTTCGATGTTTCTGATCCGACTTCGCCTCAATGGATGACTAACTTCGATGTTGATGACTGGACTCAAAATGTTTCTGTCTCCGGTAGTTTTGCGTATATAAGCGATTACTCGTACGGAATATATGTCGTTGATGTAAGCAACCCTGCAAGCCCTTCACAAATCGGCTACGCCTCAACAGGTTTCAGGACAACTAAAGTTGTATTTGACGGTAATTACGCTTTTGTTGCAAATGGAGATTCAATGAAAGTATTAGATGTGTCGTCGCCTGCCGATCCGCAAATTGTAGCGGGAATACTGATGGATGACAGAGCGGTTAATATTTCTGTTGGTGTGGGTAAAGTTTTTGTTGCTGATAGAAACTTTGGATTACACTGCATTGAAATTAACGACCCGGTTTCACCAAACGTATTGCATCAAGCGACAATAGTTCCCCCGGCATCCGGATCTGCCTTCAACGTGTTTTTTAATGATGGGAAATTATACGTTGCATACGGCGATGCAGGCGTAAG
>JANQLA010000010.1 GCA_028280855.1 Melioribacteraceae bacterium | reverse complement strand
TTTTTACCGTCGGCGGCAAAAATGATTGCCGTACTGAAAAGTAAAAACAAGATTGCAGATTTATATTTTCGCATAGTTAGTATTCCTTTTTTATTTTGCATTGTCAAAACAAGAACGTAAAAATAATCAAGTAAAGATTTTAATCAAACTTTAGGACTAATATGGAAAGAAGAAAATTTGTTAAAAACACTGCTTTGGCTTTACCGCTGCTATCCCTTTCATGCTCTACTACAATGAGCGCTTTGAAAGGTAAGCAAGATTCACAAATCTTAAAACCGCCTAAACTCGTTGAAGGAGATGTTGTTGGTTTAGTTGCCCCCGGTAGTTTCATTAAAGAAAAGGGCTTACAGAAATCCGTTGAGAGCATTGAGAAGCTGGGACTAAAAACTTATTACACCGATCGCATTCTTAACAGGCATGGTTATTTAGGAGGGTCTGATAACGATCGCGCCGCGGATATTAACCATATGTTCGAAAACGAAAATGTGCAAGGTATTATTTGCGCCAGGGGCGGATATGGCTGCAACAGGATCCTGCCTTCACTCGACTATGAATTAATTAAGAACAATCCGAAAGTATTAGTTGGTTACAGCGATATTACCGCTCTTAACTACGCTCTTTACGCGCAGGCTAAGTTAGTGTCCTTCCACGGCCCTGTTGGTATATCAACCTTCAATAATTACTCGGTGGAGTATTTGAAGAAAGTTATTATGGACGACTCGAAACCAACCGAGTTAAGAAATTCTTCAGAAAACCTTAAGAAGGCAAAACCGGAATACGGAGTTTACACGATTTCTCCCGGGATAGCCGAAGGCGAACTTATTGGCGGTAATCTTTCTATTGCAGCCTCGCTAATCGGAACTTCCTACGATGTCGATTATACCGGCAAAATAATTTACCTGGAGGATATAGGCGAAGAACCATACCGTATCGACAGGATGTTAACCGAACTGCTGCTTGCGGGTCATTTGCAAAAGGCTGCGGGTATTGCACTCGGTGTTTTTGTAGATTGTGAAGTTGACGAGGATAAGCCATCCTTCAAAGATTCTTTTACTTTAAAAGAGGTATTAAAGGACAGGCTGGGTAACCTGGGAATACCTGTAATTTACGGACTGTCATTCGGACACATTGCGAACAAGTACACTTTGCCGTTCGGCGTTAAAGCAAAGCTGGATACCAGGAGAGAGTCAATTACATTGCTCGAAGCGAGTGTTTGCTAATTTTATACGATACGATCATATAAAAACATGGAAAAATATACGACACAATCGTATAAAATTGTTGAATATTATACGATGACATCGTATATTAAGCTATGACTAATCTTTTTTATAGATATAACCCCTGGTGGGATGATGATACAACATTCCCTAATCTGTTTCCCAGGAAAATAATTTCAACGAAACTCCTGAAAATGTTGAAGTCGGATCAAATAATTTTTCTTACGGGACTTAGGAGGGTTGGCAAAACCTCAATAATGAAGCTTCTAATTCAAGAGTTGATAACGAATTCCAAAGTAGAGCCACGAGACATTTTGTATGTCAGTTTAGACGACTACTTGCTAAGTAAATTAAGTATATTGGATATAGTAGACGAGTATAGAAACATATTAAAAATCGGTGTTGATAGGTTTGTGTATTTGTTCCTAGACGAAATAACTTACAAAGATAATTACGAGCTACAGCTAAAGAATTTGTATGACAGTCACAATGTTAAAGTAGTATCATCATCATCAAGCGCAAGCTTATTAAAAGAAAGGAAGTATCATTTAACAGGAAGGCATTCTACCCTAGAGATACAGCCGCTTAATTTCGACGAGTATTTACTATTCAAAGGAATCTCGTTAAAGAAAAGAGACAATAATTTATTAGCTGGTTACTTCGAAGATTTCCTGGAGACGGGAGGAATTCCTCAATATGTATTGAAGAATGATTTAGGGTACATAAAAGATCTGGTTGACGATATAATTCAGAAGGACATCAGTTCAAAGTACAATATCAAGAATGATATCGTTTTAAAGGATATGTTCCTGTTGCTTATGGAAAGATCGGGTAAAGTGTTTAGCATCAATAAAATTGCAAACATTCTTAAAATATCCCCTGACAGCGCGCGTAGGTACGTTGAATTGTTTAGAGAAACCTATTTAATACACTTAATGGAAAGAGAGGGTAAAACGAACGAGAGAATTTTATCGGCAAAAAAAATATACGCGTGTGATGTTGGGGTGAGATCATTATTCACCGGTTTCAGGGACAAAGGAAGTTTGTTTGAAAATTATGTTTACCTTGCTATTAAACACTTAAATCCAAGGTACTTTTATGAAAAAGGAATTGAACTTGACTTCATTATTAAAAATAAAATGCTAATAGAGGTTAAGTATGATTCGATTATGAACGAGAAACAAAAACAATTATTCGACAAGATAAAAATTAAGAATAAACACGAAATAAATAATATTTTCCAATTATTGGAGTTTGAGAAGAAACTTCCTGCTCGGCTGTAGTAAGGAGGTTAATGACCTGAAGCAAGATATACCTAAAAGATGACTTCGGAGTTATGTGCATAATCATGAAATAATAATTTTATGAACATAATTTTTCAATTAGTTTTTATAATATACCAATAAGGTTTTATGTACGCCCAGGTAGTATTCCCGCTTCCGTTTCGAAAAGCTTTTACATACAGGATTCCTCCTGCGCTCGAAGAATTAGTTTGCATGGGAGTTCGTGTAGTGGTTCCTTTTGGTAAAAGAGTAATGACCGGATACGTTTTATCTGTTGGAGAAACTACAGATGTTAAAGAAAAAGTAAAACCAATTAGCGACGTGCTTGACGAACAACCGATATTCGATGAATCCTCAATTAAATTTTACGAATGGCTTTCCGATTACTACCTTTGTTCGTTAGGCGAGGCGTTCCGTAATGCAGTGCCTTATGGCTCGGATGTAGAATCGAAACGAAAAATAATATCCGATACTAAGCTATGCAGCGAATTATTAAACAGTGAGAAAAAGAAATCATCCGTTAAAGCAAAGCTTCTTAGGGAACTTGTCGAAAAAGAAACACATAAAATATCTCAGCTACAGAAAGCGGTTAAACGCAAGAGTATCTACTCGGCACTGAAAACGCTTGAGAAACAAGGCGCCTTAACAATACTCGATTTGATAGAAGAAGCTAAAGTAAAAGCGAAGAAAGCTAAGTATGTGAAGCTTGCCAAAACAGTTGATGAAGTTTATGAAACTATTCCGGAGATCGAATCACGTTCGCCGAAGCAGGTTGTGATTTTATTGGAATTACTCACCAAACCTTCCGGAGAAATTCAACAAAGCGACCTGCTGAACAAAACGAATACAAATCAATCTTCAATAAAATCACTTGAGAAAAAAGGTTTAATCCAAGTATTCAGCAAGAAAGTGGAACGCGTATATGAAGAAACTTACGCTGAAGAGAAAAAGAATATTAAGCTGACTGCTGAGCAGTCGGAAATTGTTAAACAAGTTAAGTCATCAATCAATAAGTCAAGTTTTATCTCGTACCTGCTTTACGGCGTAACTGGCTCCGGCAAAACGCAGGTGTATATCGAGTTGGCGAAGCAAGCTGTAAAAAAGGGTAAAACGGCACTTGTGCTTGTCCCTGAAATTTCGTTGACCCCGCAAATAACTTCCCGCTTCTTTAATACTTTTGGTGATGAAACCGTTGTTATTCATAGCAGGCTTTCTCTCGGCGAGCGATACGATGCATGGCGCGGGATTATCCGCGGAAAATACAACGTAGTAATTGGGCCACGCTCCGCTTTATTTGCACCGCTTAAAAATATCGGGCTAATAGTTATTGATGAAGAACACGATGCAAGCTACAAGCAATTCGAAATGATTCCCAAATACCACGCTCGTGATTCGGCTATCATAAAAGCAAAATTTAGTAAGTGCCCTGTTTTACTGGGTTCGGCAACACCGTCAATCGAAACTATGCAGAATGCAATTAGCGGAAAGTACAAGCTGCTTGAATTAAAAAACAGGGTAGATAACGCAAGACTACCTGCAATTAACTTAGTGGATGTATCGTCACGTAAAAACAAAGGTAAAGTTGAAAAGATATTCAGCAATACTTTAATCGATGCAATCCATTATAAGTTAAGTAAGAAGGAGAGTATAATTTTATTGCAGAACAGGCGGGGATTTTCAACGCAGGTTTTCTGCGATGACTGCGGTACCATTGAAATGTGCCCCGACTGCGATGTGTCGCTGGTACATCATATAAGCAAAAATATTCTACAATGTCATTACTGCGGGTTTACTAAAAAAGTACCAAAAGCTTGCTCTAATTGCGGTTCTCTTTCACTTAGATTTTTCGGTACAGGTACCCAGCGGGTTGAGGACGAGCTTGCATACCATTTTCCAGACGCACGCATTGAACGAATCGACTCCGATACAATGGGACGAAAAGGTGAATTGGGGTTTGTTTTAAACAGCTTCAGAAAAGGTGAAATCGATATTCTTGTTGGCACGCAAATGGTTTCGAAGGGGCTCGACTTTTCCAGAGTAACCCTGGTTGGTGTTATATCAGCGGAAACGACTTTATGGCTGCCGGATTTTAGAGCCGACGAGCGCACTTTTCAACTGCTTACACAAGTGTCAGGCCGCGCAGGGCGAAGTGAAAACCCGGGAGAAGTTATTATCCAGTCATTGAATCCAAGGCACTTCGTTTTACAAAAGGTTCTGGCTAATGACTATCTGGGATTCTTTAAAAAAGAATTGCTTATCCGGGAAGCAGGTCAATATCCACCATTTACAAAATTGGCGCTTGTTGAAGCTAAGGATGAAAATGAACAAGATGCATACGGCGCAATAAACGATTATTACAAAATGATTCTGCCTTATAAGAACCAGGTAACAATATCGCCCCCAACGCCGGCATTAATTTCGAAAATCAAAGGTCGCTATCGTTTTCATATACTGCTTCGAACACACAAGCGCGAAGATGCTTCGGGACATGTTTTACGTACTGCAATGAGTAACGCGCTTAGCGAGTATAACCAAAAAAGTCGTTTCAGAGATTTAAGGTTGTTGATTGATATTGACCCGGTGAGTATTGTCTAGTTGCTGGATGCTCCTGTCTCCATTAAAAACCAGCTACTACCTACATGGTGCTTATAGATCTATATTCGAAATTGGCTGTTCGATATTCAGCATTGATCTTTTGAAAGAAACAAATACTTAAAATAAAATATCCAATACTGAACAAGGAATTTTGAATGATGAAGTTCATTCTGGATCGTGGGGCACGAACCCGAGAGGAGAATGCAACTTTTAACATCTCGATCTATCGTGCGAAGGCGAGAGGACATCTTTGGATGCTTGTTACTTCCATTTGCACCAAGCTTATGCTAGATTTTGGTGATTTCGCTTGCAGAATTTTTGTTGCTCGGAGGCGCGGGTTTGGTAAATCTAGGGGCAAAGACTGAAAGCAGAAGCCGGAATTTTATATAAGTCCCAAAAGCAATTTAACAATGCAACCGCACAGCCCTTTAACAATTCCTCCAACAGTTTATACTTTTTTTACTATCCAGCTGCAATGTAATATTTCTTTATTCCCACTTTCGTTCTAACTATATTCATGTATTCCAAAAGAAAGGACTATGAACAGTAACTTGCAACATGAATACGGATTTACCACTTTTGTTGGTAATATTTTCGATTCAATCGAATATGCAAGCAAGAATAATCTAACAAATATAGAAATAAATTTTTCGAAACAACGGTCGCCGGTATCGGAATTAGTTAACGGGCAAATAAAAAAAGTTACAAAGCTTGCCGGCGATGCCGGGATATCCATAAGCTTTCACATACCTTTTACTGAAAACATTTCGGATAATATTCCTTTCGTAAGATGGAAGAGCATTAAACGACTTGTTAGTTTTATTGAAGTTGCAGGAAAACTCGGGGCAAATTCTATTACAATACATCCTGGAATTTTCTACTGGTTTCCATATGCAAATGTAAAAAGAACAAAGGCTTTGAAAAGGTTGGTTGTAGCGCTGGAAAAAGTTCTTGAGTCGTGTAAGTTACACAATGTTATAATAGCATTGGAAAACCTTGTGCCTATACCGGAGGGTAACGAGTTTTATTTTCTTGGTGATAACATCGACGACTTTAAATTTATATTTGACGAAATCGATTCCGAGTACCTTGGTTTTTGCCTGGATACCGGGCACGCAAACATGGCCGAAGGAGCAGATAAATACATAGAAGAACTTGGTGAAAAACTTTCAACAATTCATTATCATGATAATTTGGGAACCAACGACAACCATTTAATTATCGGTGAAGGAAGTATTAACTGGCCCTTGATTTGCGAAAGATTAAACGAGATAAATTATAAAGGCCCCTTAATAAGTGAGTGCAGAAATATTAAACCACACGAAGCAGCGCGGTTATTTGAAAACCAGTTTAATAAAGTAATGACAGCTACAAAGCTTCCCCGGTAAATTCCGCACCCAATCGTTTTTGAATTGCACTTATTTGTGCGAAAATGTTTTTTAGTGTTTTCAATTCTATTTGCGTCAGTTCATCGGGGCTAATAAAATTATCGGGAACGATTTTCTTTTCAATAGCCATTACCTGGTGTTTTAAACGAAGCTGCATAAGAAAATTGTATGACTGTGTCAGTTCGTCAAAGGAGCTTTTATTCAATACGTTAAGTGATTGTAACCTGGTCAACCTTTCGAGCGTATTTGTTTCACCGATTTTATGTTTAAGAGAATAAATGCGAGCAAAGTCTGTAAGCGGCATAATCGCATTTTTAATATTGAATGTTTCGGGATGATCGCCCTTTGTTTCCAGAACCAGGTTGCCAAGCAGGTTTAGCGGAACTCTGTGCTCAAGGCAATTCCGTGTAAGATGCTGATAGAATCCGGACTGTCCGCTGGCAGCGTCAAACAAATAGTCGCGAAGTTCATCCACAAGCTCTGCACTGCCGTAAATGAAACGAAAGTCGAAAAATATTGAAAGTTCCAGCAGGTCCCGGGGATTCGAATTTATTATCCAGCTTCTAAAATATTCCTTCCATTGCTTCAATGGTTGACGCCATTTGTCGTTGGTTGCCATTGAGTCGCCTTTGCATAACTCGTAACCTGATTCGTTCATGCCCGTAATGACTCTTTCGGCAAGGTTTTCAAAGTACTGCTTTGTTTCTTTTGTAGGTAAATAATTATCGTCCGAAAGAATTAAAGCGTTATCCTGATCAGTGAATAAAGTTTGTTCCTCGCGCCCCTGGCTTCCAAGTGCTATAAATGCAAATTCTCTCGGCGGTTCTCCGAGTTCTTCAATTGCATCTTTAATTAGTTTCTTCAGTATCGTATCAGAAACGGCGGTAATTGTTTTAGTTAGCGTTTTAGTTTTCGCCCCGCTTTCAACCATTGTTTTTATAACGAGGGGAAGCCTGTTTTTTACAGTCGGTATGTCTTCGATTCGGCTGCTCTCAATTTTTTTCAATAGAAATGAAGAAGAATAACTCTGTAGCTGAAGTAAGTCCTCGCTGCTTATCATCCCTATTATTTTACCTTCTGCATTTTTTACGGCAAGATGTCTCGTTGATTTATCGAACATTGTTAAGTACGCTTCGAAAACAAGTGCGTTGTCATTTACCGAAATAATTGGAGAAGTCATTACTGTATATATGGGGTTGTCGGTATTGGTTGATAGAGCAATTGCCCGTTCGCGCAAATCCCTGTCGGTTACAATGCCGCTGTATTCATCTTCGCTGGCGTTCACCAAAAGAGCGCTGTATTTTTTCCGTGTGAGGAAGTCAGCTGCTTCTTTAATAGGAGTATACATGTTACAAGATACTATTGGTTTAATGTACCTGTTAATAGGCTCATTCAAAAAGTGAAGCGACGCCTGCAATTCAACTATAAGGTTTTCACGTTCTTCATCGAGCTTAAGTTGTTCGGTAACATCTTCCAAAATTCCGTCACAATAGAGAGGGTTGTCAAACTCATCGGCTACTATTACGGCTGACACGGAAAGTTTTATCGGGAGCTTGTTTTTCCTGACTACGGGAACAATAAAATTTTTAACGGATCGCTTTGACAATAAATTCGACTGGAACGCAACACGATCTTCCGCTTGTTGAAAGAGATCAAGTATGTTTTTATTAATAAGTCCATCTTTAGTTGCAAATCCTAAAAGGTCAACAGCAGCGGGATTGAGTTCCATTATCCTGAACTTTCCACCAACCGATAAACGAAAAACACCTATTCGAATGTTATCGGTTAACAGTTTGAAACGTTCCTCACTTTCTCCGAGTTCGTCTTCAATTTGTTTTGTGGTGCTTATGTCGCGTACTATTATTGCGAAACCCGATTTATCACCAAGTGAAGTGGGGGACGCGATAAGCAATACGTCAGTAGTTTTTCCTTCGGAAGAATTTATCTTAGCTTCAATGTTCGGCGGCGGTTCTTTTCCCCTAAGTACTGTGGAGAAATATTCTTTTCCCGAAGGGTGATTATTCTTTCCGCAAAGAATTTCTTTGAGTTCTGTAGTTTCAATTTTTTCAGTGCTAATGCCGAACAACTCGTAAAGCGTATTGTTAGCGTAAACAAATTCATTGTCCAACATCATTACAAGACCTTCGGTAGAAGCTTCAACCAACGACCTGTAGCGGGCTTCGGATTCTTTCAAACTGCTTTCGGCTTCCTCGCGCGCCCGTTCTATCTTTAGACTTTGCTGCGTAATCAAAAACAGGAGTGCGCCAAGTACGGATAAAATACCGAGCGATATATAAATCAGGTTATTCGTTAGTTGCGAAATCTCTTCTTTTACATCTTCGATATATATGCCTGTGCCTATAATCCATCCCCAGGGTTCAAAGCCTTTTACAAATGAGAGTTTGGGCACAATTCGTGTCGAATCATCTTTCCATTGCCACATGTAATCGACAAAACCTTCGCTGTTGGAAACAACAACTTTTGTAAATTCAACAAATAGCCTTTTGCCCTCCTTATCCATGTAGTCTGTTAAATCAGTGTTATTCAGTTCGCCTCGATAAGGATGCATTATCATGTTGGGATGTTCATCGGTAATCCAGAAATAATCCTTGGCTTCTTCACCGTATCGTAAGTCTTTTATAATATCTACGGCAGTCTGCTGAGCGTCGGCAAGACCAAGCGTGCTGTTTTTTTCTAGCAGATGATATTCCTGCAGAATGCTCCAGGCAGAATTCGTAAGTTCATTAATCATTTCTCTTTTTCGATCGAGCATCTGGTTCTCGAAGTTCGGAATAATGATAACAAAAATGGATAGGGTGAATAAGCAGAATGCTAAAAGCGTTGGGAGAATTATTCGTAAAAAGAAATATGTCCTTTCCTGTCTTTTTTCTTTCATGACTAAAGGCTGCGATTATTAGTATGTTGAAAAACAATACTACAATATGGCAAACTAAACAAAGACTTTAAAAAGAAAAACGGAGATTAGTTAATCACCAATCTCCGTTGTAAAAATAATCTGCCGGTTGCTAACTTGATACTTTGTAGTTATGCACTTTTTCGGCTAAGAATTTTACTATTTCCGGCGGGGTTTTATCTTTTGATATTTTCGAAACAACAATGTTTGCAAGAATAGCTATCGGCGCACCGAAAATTGCAAAGTACCATGCATTCATATAATAGTTAACAAACTCCTGTCCGGGCAAAACGCCTCCGAATTTACCGGCGATAAAATAAACAAGAGCTATAAGCGATACAGCCGAACCTGCAATAACGCCTGCCCATGCGCCCGCCCTGTTAGAGCCACTCCACCAAATTCCTAACAAGAACAACGGGAAGATTGTACAGCCGGCTAACGAAAAGGCTACCGCAACCAACTGGGCAATTAACCCGAGATTTAACAGCGCAATAATCGCAACTCCTGCTGCCATTAGTATTGTACCGATGCGCGCCATTAACATTTGCTTTTGTTCGGTAGCGGCGGGATTAATCACCTTGAAATACAGGTCGTGCGAAAACGCAGAAGCGCCTGCAACCAGTAACCCCGATACTGTTGAGAAAGCCGCTGATACTGCTCCCGCAGCAAGAAAGCCTACTATCAAGGGATATACATCGCCTAACTGCGCCGTGTATACTACAATTGCATCTTTTGCCAGTTTACCAACTTCGGGGTTTGAAGATAACAGCTTACCGAAAGCCGAGTAAACAGGGGCCGACCAATACAGGATACAGATAAAAAATAATCCCCATACCACAGACCACCTTGCATCCCTGGCACGCGGTACAACGTAGAAGCGTTGTATAACATGAGGAAGACCTGCTGTACCAATCATGAGAGAGAAACAAATAGCAATCCATTGAAAAGCTGTTTGCCCGGTTGCCTTATCCCACGGCATCGCGAGCTCGGGTGAGGGGAGTATGCCTACATCGTGCCCCAGTGCTGTAATACCTTTGCCGGGCGCCAAGCCGTTTACAATGTCGGAAACAACGGCTCCGTAACCGGTTTGCGGAAGAAAATAAAAATAACCGAACTTGTAACAAAGAATAAACATCGGTATTAAGAACGAAATAATAATAATAACATATTGTATCTGCATGTTCTTGGTTACGCCTAACATACCTGATATCAATGTGTAAGTAAGAACAACAGAAGCGCCAATAATAACAGCCCATGTATAGTCAATTCCGAGAATCCACTTAAACATTAGCCCGATACCCGCAAACTGACCTACGCAATAAGAGAACGATATGAAAATTGCTAGTCCGGCGCCGATGCCTCGCAGTCCTTTTGAATAAAATCGATCACCGATAAAATCGGCCGCAGTGTACTTGCCGTAACGCCTTATTTGTCCCGCCATTAAAATTAAGAGCAATACATAACCGCCTGTCCATCCTACCACGTATGAAAGTCCGTGATATCCGGCGCCGTACATAACGGCAGCCATACCCAGGAATGATGCTGCGCTCATCCAGTTTGAAGCGATTGCCATGCCTGCGCCAACCGGCGAAATCTTACGACCTGCTGCCCAGTAATCGGATGTATCCTTTGCACGGTTAAAAACGCCGACCATTACAAAAGTAATTAGCAGGAGAATTAAAATTATGGCAGGCCCGATTTTAAACTCGCCTTCGAGCGTTGTTGCCGATTGCGCCAACACATTGTTATTAATAAATAACAGTGTAAAAATTATAGAAAATGATTTGATAAACTTGTTCACAACTTCCTCCAAAAATGATTTTTAAGTTTCTTCAACAAAGTTGAACTTGGTGTTGGTTTTATCGATTACAACAGCGTAAATGAGGCATAGCACTACAAACAATATCAGCAAGAATTGCGCTGTGTACCAATAGTGGAAAGGAAATCCGATGAACTCAAAATCTGTAAACGCGTTTTGATTGTGAACAAGGTACAGCTCCATAATAGACGGTATTTCATCGATAACTTCTTTTGTCATTATATCATCAGATACTTTTATTAGTGAAGTCGGCAGTAGAGCGAGCATCAGCTTATCAAAACCTTCTTCCGATAACCCTATTCCGGCTTGCGCTAATTTTATTGACTGTTCAGAAGGTTCTCCCAGCAAGGGAGAGTTTAGCGAATCCGGCACAAGCCCGAAAACCAATCCGCTAAGCGCTCTTTTTAGTGTAACCCTATGATTATCTTTAAGAGCAACGTTTTTTCCGAGCACGTATAAAAAGCACCTGGCAAGTTCTTGTTTTGATTCGATAGGCGCTTCGGGATTGTGGACTACTTGCGGCCAAACTTCCTGGAAAGTTATGTATGATTTTTCAGGAGTTGGTTCGTTAAGAACAATTAACAAGAATTGAAATCCAAACACGCTTACGAACCAAATAGTTGCCAGGATTATAATCAACTTTTTGTTCGCTTTTGCATGCTCGCTAAGCGGTTTAAAGAAATTTACATTGTACTTTTCGTTATCTGTCATTCTGCCTCCTTATTTAAGAGAGAGGAATAAGTTCAATACAATTCCCGCATTCTGTTCCTATTCACCTCTATAAGAATGGGACTGTTTATATTTATTATTTTTGGTTATTCAATTTATAAAGAACAAAAAACCTGCTAGAAAAACAGGTAGGCCGATAAAATTAATCTAACGTTAGCAACGGAAGTAGTATTTTGTACTTCGCCTTTAGTATCGGGTGCACCGTATTCGGCAGCAGTATATTCTACTTCGCCTGCAAAACGTGTTGTGCCAATCTGGTATGAAATTCGCGGCGATACCCGCATTACACTGGCAATGTTATTACCTCGGGAATAGTATGTACCAACGTTATCTTCATCTGTACCAAGATTTTTTGTGTATCCTCCGAACAAACCGAACTTAACTTTTTTACCGAACGTAATGTCTGTCCAGGCTGAAAGAGTTTTGGTTGGCAGGTAAGTTTCTTCACCCGTTGTAGGATTTACGGATTCTACTGCATACCCGCCGAGCATAAGTAAATCCGTATTATTTTCGCCAAGTATTCCTTCAAGCTTAATCGTAAAATTATCGGCCGTTACTTTTGCGAAACCTATGAATGACAGTGCGTCAATATTTTCTTCTGACTTAATATTCAACGGTGTTACCAGCCGGGGTTTCAACGACATATAATTTACACCTGCACCTGCTGTTAGTTTTTTGCCCTTGTATTTAAGCGTGGCGTTAAGTATTGGTATTGAAGAATTTCTCAAATAAGTTGATGTTCCTTCATTCGGACCGTCACTTACAAAATCGCGCTGAGATGCAGCAGTCAATTCAACGTGGACTTTATCAAACATCTGGGTGAAACGTATTTGCGGATTCCTTGAGAACGGCTGGAAAGGCACACCGGTATTAAAAGATACAACGCCGGGGAAACATTCGGTTATAAACATCGGATGCCAATACTGGCCAACCAGCAATGTTGAGTTATCCCATGTCAGCTTTACAAAAGCGTGTCGCAGCCTGAAGCCGTTAATATCGCCGTTGGAATGCCCGAAAAAAGCACCTTCGAGTACACCGCTCGATTTTGCGCCCAGGAAATCGGGAGCCGTTATTAAACCCGTAACCCTTGATTGAATAGACAGCATGTTAAAGTTAGTACCTTCGTTAATGTCATCGCCGTTGGCGTCAATAACTTCGGCGGCTGGAAATAACAGAAAATGACCTTCCCTGGCGGTTACAGTTTGCCTGGTATCCAGCATCACATCTGTTTTAACAAATCCTTTTACTTTAATTCCAAAACTATCTCCGGAACCGCTTTGTGAGAACATAGGTGTAAGACCAATTGCAGCAATTAGAAGTGCTAAAAGAATTTTTTTCATAGCGAGCCCTTATTTATTTTACTAAAAATCTTTGTCACAGCTAAGTGCAGATGCGCGGCAGTAGTCTCGGATTCTTTTGCTAAAAAGCCCCGAACATCTACTTTAAATTAACTCAAAACCTATGAAAAAAAGGGCAATTAAACACATAAAATCTTCGGTAAACGCAAAAGAAATGGGCTCCTGTTTTCAAAGAGTTAATTACACCTCGTTATAAACCTTATTACTATTCATCCATATTTATAACCTCAAAGTCCATGATCAAGGCTCCAAGTTCACAATGCAAAGCTTTTACAAAGCCTTCTTGCGCGCTTTGTGAAAACCTTGTGTTCGTTGCTGTTAATGAAAAATAGTAGCCTTGCTGCTAAACCATTTTGCTGTCAAAAAGCATAAAGATCAGAACGGACTAGTAACATTATTTATATCATAAATTTTCGATTTTCGGAATAGCATCCAGTCAATTCTGACAGAAAACTCAGATTATTCTCAAGGAATTTTGCATATTGTATCGCAACAATTAATAGGGGACATTATGTGCAGAATTGTTTTTATGTTGCTGATTGGATTCTCAGTAGAATGTGTCGCTCAAACATTGGAAGACTTTAGTTGGCTAGCAGGGAAATGGAAAGTTGAAACGGATAACGCCGAGATGTACGAAGAGTGGCGATTCGAAAATAACGAGCTAACTAGTCATGGATTTTCTATAAACGATGGTGAAAAAGTAATCAGCGAGTATTTGATACTAAAATCAATTGGAGACAAAACAGTTTACATTGCCTTTCCGGTAAAGCAAACTCCTACGTTATTTAATCTAGTTAAAACAGATAACAGTACTTTCACATTTCAAAACCTTGAGCACGATTTCCCACAGACGATAATTTATAATAAAATTTCAGACAAGAAATTGCATGTCAGAGTGGAAGGTGTGAGGAACGGTAAGAAAAGCGGGTTTGAAATTCAATTTGAAAAAGTGCCAGATTAATGAATAAAACAGTTGATCACAGGCGAGATTTATTTATCATACTTGTAGCAGCATTAGTAATACTATTTGCGCGGAAGTTACCGCTTATATCAGATGCGCTTGCTGTAATACCAATATTTGGCAATAGCATTCCATTCTTTCTGTTAAGTATTTATATACTTTTTATAACATTCAAAAGATACGGTACATTCGAAGCTCTTGGATTAAAACCAACTATTCCAATTAGCAAAATATTCTATTGGGGAATTGGAGCGGCATTCATTCGTCTACTTTCATCGGAAGCGCTGATATACATATTCGGATTATTTGATACCGCGCCGGAGGTAAGTATTGTTTCTCCAATTCAGGGTGACTTTACTGTGTTACTTGTTTCACTTCCATTTATGTGGGTGATTGCCGGGCTGGGCGAAGAAGTTCTTCACCGCGGATTCATAATGCGCAAACTAGCTTTGATATGGGGCAATACAAACCAAGCTTGGATTAAAGCACTGTTTGTACATGCAGCTATTTTCGGTATTGGTCACTTTTACCAAGGTCTAAGCGGGATTTTAATAACAACTATCTCAGGCATAATTTACGGCGCAGCTTATTACTTTTCGGGTAAAAACTTATGGGTTTCTATTATCGCTCATTCTCTTGCCAACAGCATTGCTTTTGTCGAGGCTTATCAAGGCTAACATCTCTTATTTTTTTATATTGCGTTAGTAATTTGGAAGGAGAGACCAGATGAAAACTTTTGCAACATATATTTTACTTTTTTTATTAATTATTAGTTGTTCCTCTGAAAGAAAAGCTCTGCGCGATTCACCTAGAATACGTGTCTTTGAAGAATGGAAAGGACAAAATTTCCACAAACCGATTGAGCTAAAAATCGGCTGGTATAGGTACAAGGAATCCGATGCATTTCAGGATTCATCGAATCTGTGGGCAGTTACGTTAAAGGACAGCGGCAAGGTATACGGCTCATCTCCAATATTAATGGTGAGTTACCCTGATTCATCCGATGGAATTTATTTCGATATGGATGTTGACGATGCGCTTCTCGGAAAATTAATTAAGCATAGTCTAATGACCCAGCTTCCGATTAAGCGCCCCTTCAAAGAATTCTTTGCGGAAGCTGATTGTTCCAGTTGTCACCCTTCAGAAGTAAAAGTGAAGGGTATTAATTACTAAGTCCACTGTTATATATTGCTTAGGCAAGTAATTTGCTGTTACTAACTTTGAACTTGCAAATTTCCATACATTTCTTTTAATTCATAGTCAAACATTCTAATGTTATTCAAATAGGATTTCAAGTCTTATTAAAACATTAGAACCGTCCGAAATGAGCCAACATACTTTATTCACTATTAAAACGAGGAAGATATGCGTCTGTTTAACTTGTTTCTGCTATTCATTATTATTGTTCTATCTAACGTTCTAATCGCGCAAAAGTATGGTTTGGGGGATGTTGACAAAGCGATATTCGAGAAGTATCGAGTGCCTGAGATCATCTTCCAAAATCTATTCATTGATGGGAATATGCTATGGAATTATAATTCGGATCAATTTGCACGTAAGGATTATAATAGTTTGGATAAAATAAATTCAAACGTGGGTTTAATGCTAAACCCAGTGTATAAGTATGTCAGAGAATCCGAAGACATACAAATAAGCATTGGGTCTCAGATTCGATTATCTGGTAGCAAATCGAACAATGAGCGACAACTGATTGATTCTGAGGCATACGAAAAAAACAGTCATGAGTCATTCCAATATCAATTGAGATTAATTCCGAA
>JANQLA010000580.1 GCA_028280855.1 Melioribacteraceae bacterium | reverse complement strand
TGTCGGTACTTTTTTAAACAAATCATCAACAAGTTTAGGTATACGTTTTTTTATAGCAAACGCGTTTAGTGAAGTTCGTGCAATTCGAACACCGCAGTTTATATCGTAACCAACACCGCCGGGCGAAATTACACCGTCGTTTAAATCCGTTGCTGCCACACCGCCAATTGGAAAACCATAACCCCAGTGAATATCGGGCATAGCCAGGCTAAACTTTTGAATACCCGGAAGATGCGCTACGTTTACAACTTGTTTGATCGCTTCATCACTTTGCAATGTCGATTCAATCATTTCACGGGAAGTATAAATTCGTCCTGGTACGAGCATTCCACCGAACTTTGGAATTTCCCAAAGGTTGTCATGGATTTTTTGTAATTCTATTCCCGAGATTTTCATTTTATTGCTTTTGGTTTCTGATATTAATAATAAGATTTTTTGAAGACATCCGGTATTTATTATGTGCTGTTTCTTTAGTCAAATTTCCTGATTTAATTAATTAACTAAAATAAATTATATGAAAGAACATGGAATTGGTAGTCTATTTCTTATAGTGAGGACTTAATTGATCTTGCATAATTCTTTGCATAAGTTTATATTAAAAAGTATAAACTATATGGAGGATACTAAAAATGCAAACAACGGCTAAAGACCTCAGGTTTAATACCAAAGAGCTTCTTGAGTACGTGGCGAGGGGAGAGGAGGTAATTATAACTTATCGAGGAAAAGAATGTGCTAAACTCATTCCTTTTTATAAATCGAATAGAAATGAAAAAGCCGATGAACTCTTCGGCATATGGAAGGACAGGAAAGATATGGATGACGTTGATTCTTATATCAAAAAACTTCGAAAGCCGAGGTACAAATGACCTTAGTTGATACTGACATTTTGATTTGGTACTTGCGCGGAAATGAAAAAGCAAAAGGTCTAATTGAAGATTTAAATGAGTTTTCGATTTCCGTGGTTACATATATTGAACTTTTGCAAGGAATAAGAAACAAGCAAGAACATGCAATATTAAAGCGCACTTTGAGAAACTGGAATGCACGTACGGTTTTGATAAATGAAGATATTTCAGCAAGAGCAATGTTTCTTGTTGAGCAGTATTTTTTATCAAGTTCATTTCAGCTAGCTGATGCGTTGATTGCAGCAACTGCAATAACTAATAGTGCGCTACTGGTTTCCGGCAACAGGAAACATTACAAGGCGATAAAAAATTTGCAATTAAAGGTATTTCAACCGGCACACTAGTTCCGATACACTTAGTTCAATAACCCGCAGCCATTCCGTCTTTGCGCGATTCACTCGCCCCTAAGTAAACTTTATTTTTGTAATCATACATTATTCCTTGGTAACCTCCATAACCTCCGTCAAGAAACTGTATTTTATGTTCTTTGTCCATGAGTGCTCGAATCGTTTCATAGCTGAACCCGGATTCCATGTACACAACTCCTCCGTCTTTCATAATTGATCCTGTTGGCTGAGAAGAACCTCCATGCCTGATACGCAAAGCATCTCCCGCTTCCTGCATGTTCATTCCAAAGTCGATAATATTTATCAGAACTTGAACATGTCCCTGCGGCTGCATTGCTCCGCCCATTACGCCGAAGCTTATAAACGGCTTTCCATCCTTCGTTACAAATGCTGGGATAATTGTATGAAACGGACGTTTACCAGGCTCGTAAATGTTATAATGACCATCTTCAAAAGTAAATAGCTCGCCGCGGTTTTGAAGAGTAAATCCCAATCCTGTTGGGGCCAAACCAGAACCGAAGCCCCAATACTGGCTTTGAATAAACGACACGATGTTACCTTCGCTATCTGCAACAGTTAAATAAATGGTGTCGCCTTCTTCAAGTTTACCTGCTGAGTAAGTTTTTGCGGATTTGTTCTTATCGATCAACTTCGCGCGATTTTTTGCATATTCTTTAGAAATAAGTTTCTCAATGGGCAGCTTGTTAAAATCCGGGTCTGCATAGAACTTTGCTCTATCTTCGTAAGCCAGCTTTTTTGCTTCGATCAGCAGATGTAAATACTTTTCGCTTCCGAATCCCATGCTTGCGATATCAAACTGCTCAAGGATGTTCAGCATTTGCAGTGCGGCAATACCTTGCCCGTTTGGAGGCAGTTCCCATACATCATAACCGCGATAGCTGGTTGAAACCGGCTCAACCCATTCCGAAAAATGCCCGGCTAAGTCATCTTCGGATAAGTATCCCCCATGCTCCTTAACAAAAGCGGCAATTCGTTTTGCGGTTTCACCTTTATAAAATTCATTTCTTCCGTTGTTGGCGATTCGTTCAAGAGTGTTTGCTAATCCCTGGTTTTTGAAAATTTCGCCCTTCTTCGGGGCCTTTCCATTGATCGAGAACGCATCGAGAAAACCGGGACTCTCCTTCAACGATTCAACTGAATTACCCCAGGCGTTGGCAATTACTTCGGAAACGGGAAATCCATTTCGAGCGTAGTCAATTGTTGACGCTAGTATTTTGTTCATCGGCATCTTGCCGAATTTCTTATGCAGCTCAAACCACCCATCAACACATCCGGGAACGGATACCGGAAGAGGGCCTCTAATTGGAATTTTATCCAAACCCATTTCTTTCAGTTTTGCTAATGTTAGGTTCTTAGGGGAACGACCGCTTCCATTTAGTCCGTAAAGCTTTTTAGTTTTTGCATCCCAAAGAATTACGAACAAGTCGCCGCCTATTCCGCAGCTCATTGGTTCAACAAGGCCAAGCATTGCGTTTGCAGCTATTGCGGCGTCAGTTGCATTGCCGCCTTTTTTAAGTATGTCAATAGCAACCATTGTAGCCAATGGCTGACTGGTACAAGCTATTCCGTTTTGGGCAATAACTTCGGAGCGTGTCGTATAATTTTTGCCTGTGGGTCTATCCTGGCTATACAAAGTTGTTATCATGATTATGATTATAAATTGTGATATGAATATGTTTTTCATTTTAATCCCGGGTTTAAAAAATTATATATCGAAAACGATAGTAGCAATATAGTGATTGTCAACTTCTTGCAAATTTAATTGATGGTATGTTACAGCTTTTATTTCTTCTTTTAACTCATGCTTGGCAGGATCGAATACTTCATACAATATATTGCAACTTAACACGCGATCATCAATTCTAATTTCACTAATTGATTTGATAATGAATTTTTTTACCTGGGTAAAATAGTTCAGTTCGCTCAGAAAATTAATAAGAAGTTCGCCGTACCTCTCTGCATGGAGTTCTATTGCGACTTCATTGGAAATTTTCGAATCGTTTTCTTCTATTACTATTTCTTTTAAAGTATAAAAAGCGGTTTCAAACAAATCGATTAAAGAGTTGCCGGTAATCTCAACAGCAATATCCGCTGTGTGATCTATGAATTTAAATTCACCCAATTAAAAATTGCCTTTTTTGATTTTATGCAAAGTTAAGTAAAATTTTTGCAGTTTCTTTATGTGAAAAGATTGCGATGCTTAATGCAAAGATCGTCGAGAGACCGTAGGAAATATAGAGAATCAGGAATGAGTTTTTCAGTTTTACAAATAATACAAATACTTCAATTTTACAACAGCCACCCTGTTTACGGTATGCATCCTGTTGTGGAGTAAATTGTCAAACTCATCGTACCGATCGCTTCGGTCCTTAACTTCATTAAAAGCAAAGTAGATCCACGACTTAGGAGAGAAATTATATGCAAAGAAAAACCCTATAATTATCTGTTCCATTCTATCAGTTGATTTTACAAATACATTATCGACATACATTTTTATGTTTAGATCATTTACAGGTGTTACCGAAAAGAAGGGACGCGCATTGTATGTTATATCCTCAACATCACCGTCGGGATTTCCTTCGATCCACATATTATAACTAGTACCGACATCCATAAAATCGAAAATTTTGTAACTTACCCGGCAGCCCATCCACGAATAAAAAGAAAGGTACTCGCGTGAGAAATTATATGTACGGGAATATCCGCCCCATAAATTTGCGTGCAATTTCGGCGTAGGATTAAACCATGAGCTCAGGTTCGCAGAGAAAGACGAATACCTAACATCCAAATCTTTCGACTTCCCGCCATCGACATTAATTTCGAATCCCCAGTCGCTTCGGAAATTCATATTGTAACCGATAAGTCCTCCATAGTCCCAAAATTTATCCTCTTTTTGCCAGCCGGTGAAAAATCCGCCGTATAGTAATATAGCACGTATTTCACCGCTTTCGTAGTAGAAACGGGGTCCCGACAGTGCAACAATATTCGCGTTTCCTTTCCATGGCACAAAGCCGAGTTGATCAATATCGAAATTTTCGCCAACGTACCTAACGCGGGCAAGTGTCATCCAGTTCTGCTTGAAATTGGTAAAGCCTGCGCTAAGCGCGTAGCCGCCTTCGGAATCTTTGAAGGAACGAGCAGCCTGGTAAGCAAGCTGCCAATCGGAGCCCCTAAATGCCCCGTCAATATCCAGTACGCCGTGATTTGCATCTCTATCGTGTTTTCCTACGAACAACATTCCTATAGATGAATTATCCATAATTTGCTTTTTGAGCCTCACACTGCCGAAATATGCGCGCGGTTCGGTTTTACTTTCTCCGTCGTCAATGTAATCAGTTTCACCGGTAATAGCAGCAAATCCGCCATATTCCCATTGCCCTAATCTGCCGTAAGCTTTTGAACCGAATTGCAAAGGTACTTCCCGGCCATCGGGAAGTTTTTTACCGATACGTCTAGAGTAGAACAATTCGAGAGGACGATAGAAACCGGAATTACGCTGCCTGCCTGCCGCCTGGAAGACTTCGTTACCTTCGGTAAAAAAAGGTCGCCTTTCCGCAAAATAAGATTCGTAACGCGATATGTTAAAGTCAAACGGATCAGCTTCAATTTGTGCAAAGTCGGGATTTGCGGTAAGCTGAAACGAAAGCTTTGGCGAGGGATTATAGAATATATCCAGCCCTGCGTCGGGATCGCCATCATACTTAGAACCGCGTAGCCAGGTAAATTTACTAATGCCAACAGGGTAAATTTCAAGATTAAGTCCTTTTACATCCGGAGTGAATCCGTCGAAAATTAGCCTGCCAAATTTCGAAATACGCTGTCCTTCATTTTCATCATAAGCGCACCAGTATATGTCTTCCTTAAGATGCGGTATCCATCTATCAAAATCCAGTCCCCACTCGGTAAGTTCTTTATCGTATTGAATAGATTTATAAGGAATTTCCATTTCAACGACAAAACCCCAGTCGTAAATTTTACTGTCGGCGAACCAAATTCCGTCCCAGTTATAATCGCGGTTACGAGCGTCATCAAGCATTCGGCTGTCACTTCTAACTCCGCTCGCAGATACAGCGAATTTATAAGCTGTTCGTTTATCGTTGAAAGTATCTAACATAATCGAAACCATGTCACCGGCAAAGTCGTCTAACTTTCCCGTATGAGTTTCAATATTATCCCTGTAATCGAAACATATAATCAGGCAGTAAATTGATTTTTCGGTACTTAACACTTTTGCAATTGTTTTTCGATTGGGATTTGTATTGTAAATTGGCGAATATTGAACGAATGAAGATACGGAGTCCGCAATGTTCCAAACATTTTCGATTTTGCCGTCGATAATAATTTCGGAATTGGTTTTTTTTAAGATTAGTTTCTTGTTCTTGTTTAAGGATTCTTGTGCCTGTAAATTAATGGTTAAAAGAAAAAGAAGTGTAACAAGTTTTCTCATATAGCTGCTCGAAATTTGTTTCTCAAAAATTTCAGGAAGTTAGACGAAACATTTCGTAGTTCAGTTCAGATAATTATTTTTTTCTGCATGAAACTTTTTTAGCATGCAATCAGTTATTAAGACTAAATCTTAAAATTATGATGATTAGCTTATACAAAAATATTTCCTACAAAATCAGCAAAAAGCTGACCATTGCGTATAGTACATCATTCAGCATGGGTATTAAAGCATTCTCTCCCGAATACCGGGAAGCCATATACGCTGTTTACGGGTATGTTAGAGTTGCAGACGAAATAGTAGATTCTTTTCACGACTACGATAAAAAATACCTTTTAAACAAGTTCAGAGAAGACACTTTTGAGTCAATAAAATTAGGTGTATCTACCAATCCGATTCTTCATTCGTTTCAGGAAGTAGTAAATAAATATAATATTCCGAGTGAACTGATAGATAAGTTTTTAAAAAGCATGGAAATGGATTTATATGAGTCATCTTATGATAGGGAAGTGTACG
>JANQLA010000579.1 GCA_028280855.1 Melioribacteraceae bacterium | reverse complement strand
TTATGTTTAATCTAGGATGCTATGATGCTCTTAATCTTGACGGAGGAGGCTCAACAGCAATGTGTATCGGTGATAGCGTGGTTAATTCGCCTTCCGATTTTTCCGGTGAAAGGCCGGTTTATAATTCCTTGCTTGTTCGGTCAAGAGAATAACGGGACTTTTTCCTCCGTCTAAGCCCAATAAACCTATTCCAAAGTATCCTTCACGGAGCCTTTACTGGAACATCGTGGTTGCCGAGCGGATTGAGGTAATCTCAAAGTTAAAAGATGTATTTCCAGCGTTTTATTTTTGATGAAAAGGAAAAGAGAAACAGTTTTATCTCTATTGCTCTAATTTAGATTGAAATAAATCTTGTTTATCAATAATTTTGTAGATTCTAAATTAAAAAAGTGATAGGAATAAGATGGCAAGTAACGAAGGAGTAATTGTTCAGGTTATCGGCCCTGTAGTTGACATTGACTTCGAGGACGGATACCTTCCAAAGATTTTTAACTCTGTAAAAATCCCGCGCACAAGCTTAGAAGGCGAAGAAGAAGAATTAACAGTAGAAGTTCAGCAGCACCTTGGAGAAAACAGGGTTCGTGCAGTTGCTATGGATACTACCGATGGTTTAGTAAGGGGAATGAAAGCACGGGATACCGGGGAGCCCATCTCTATTCCGGTCGGTCCAAATACTCTTGGCAGACTAATAAACGTTATCGGCGAAGGCATTGACGGACTCGGCAAGATTGAAGGCCAAAAGCATTACACAATACACAGGCATGCCCCTCAGTTCGAAAGCCTTACCACACAACAGGAAATATTTGAAACAGGCATAAAAGTTATTGACCTGATAGAGCCTTATTCCAAAGGCGGTAAAACAGGACTTTTCGGCGGTGCAGGCGTTGGTAAAACAGTTATTATCCAGGAATTAATTCATAACATCGCTAAGCAGCACGGCGGGTACTCTGTATTTGCTGGCGTTGGCGAACGTACCCGTGAAGGAAACGACCTGTGGCTCGAAATGAAAGAGTCTGGCGTTTTGGATAAAACTGCACTCGTGTTCGGGCAGATGAACGAACCTCCTGGCGCTCGTTTACGTGTCGGATTAACAGGATTAACGATTGCCGAATATTTCCGTGATGAAGAGCAGCGCGATGTTCTTTTGTTTATTGATAACATATTCCGTTTCACCCAGGCTGGTTCCGAAGTGAGCGCGCTGCTTGGTCGTATGCCGTCTGCTGTGGGCTATCAGCCGAACCTGGCAACTGAAATGGGAGAATTGCAGGAACGTATTACTTCGACCGATAAAGGCTCTATTACATCCGTGCAAGCTATCTATGTACCTGCGGATGACCTAACCGATCCCGCGCCTGCAACAGCATTCTCACACTTAGATGCCACAACAGTTCTTAGCCGGCAGATATCCGAGCTGGGTATTTATCCTGCTGTTGATCCTTTGGACTCAACATCACGAATTCTTGAGCCTGGAATTTTGGGAGATGAACATTACAACATTGCAAAACGTGTTAAAGAAACGCTACAGAGTTACAAAGATTTACAGGACATTATTAACATTCTCGGTATGGATGAATTAAGCGACGAAGATAAGGTTACGGTCCGACGTGCACGCAGAATACAAAGGTTCTTTAGCCAGCCTTTCCACGTTGCCGAGCAGTTTACCGGTTACCCGGGCAAATATGTGAAGTTAGAAGATACGATTAAAGGTTTCAGGCAAATACTTGACGGTGAGCATGACGATCTTCCCGAAAGCGCTTTTATGTATGTTGGTACAATAGAAGAAGCCGTTGAAAAAGCTAAACAAATGGCTTAACTATTATGAAAACACTAAACGTAGAAGTTATAACTCCTTCGAGCGCCGCTTACCAGGGATCGGCAAAATCAATTACTGTTCCCGGTTCAAGCGGAAGTTTCCAGGTACTTTTTAACCATGCTCCTATTCTCAGTTCACTTGATGTCGGAACGATTAAGATTGAAGAGGATAGCGGTGAAGTAAAAACTTTTGCAGCCGGCGGCGGAACAATAGAAGTTCTAAGCAACAAAGTGCTCGTGCTTGCCGAAAGTTTTGAAACACCCGAACAGGTTGATGTGCGTAGGGCGGAAGAAGCCTTGAAAAGAGCAAAGAAAAGATTATCTAAAGAAGCCGAAGAAGAAAAAGTAGACTATACCCGGGCTGAAACAGCTTTGAAACGCGCTATTAACCGGCTCAAACTTACAGGGAATTATAAATAAAAGCTTACAAACCTTGAAGGTAGCTTTGATTACCTTCAAGGGTGATTCTTTACTGCAAATTTGTTTTATCAATCCCAAGCTGTTTCATTTTCTTGAAAAGATTCGATCTATCCAAGCCAAGTTCTTTTGCTGTTTCAGTAATTCTTCCTTTCTTTCTTAAAAGGACCTTAGCTATGTATTCCCTTTCAAAATTCATTTTTGCAGTTTTCAAATCCATTTGGTTTGCTGTTGTTTTGCTATCCCCATTACTATTCCAATTGCCGAATACTTTGCTAATGTCATCGACATCAATTAAATCGTATTCGGTGTAGATTACTAACTTCTCAATTACGTTTTTTAACTCACGGGCATTCCCGGGGTACTCATGTATAGCCAGCAAAGCAAAAGCTCTTTCACGGAAGACTAAAATTTTTTTATTGTACTCCTGGCTGAATTGATCAAGGTAGAACTGTGCAATTGGGCGTATGTCGTCTTTCCTTTTGCGTAGCGGCGGGATGTGAATTCGTATCAAATCCAAGCGATGAAACAAGTCTTGCCTAAAATTTCCTGCTTTTATTTCTTCATGCAAATCTTTATTAGTCGCTGCAATTATTCTAACGTCTACTTTCCGAGGTTTACTTTCGCCAACTACTTCAATTTCATTTTCTTCCAAGGCTCGTAAAATTTTGGCCTGCAAATTCAAACTCATATCACCAATTTCATCTAGGAATAGAGTCCCGTTATCCGCTGACTTAAACTTTCCTACTTTATCGCTGAACGCCCCAGTGAAAGATCCTTTTTTATGTCCGAACAATTCACTTTCCAACAACTCCGATGGAATTGCAGCGCAGTTAACTTTTACGTAATTGTGGTCTCTGCGAGAACTTTGGTGATGAATGGCTTTTGCTACAAGCTCTTTACCCGTACCTGTCTCGCCCGTAATGAGCACTTTAGCGTCGGTACCGGAAGCAATTCTTATTTGTTCACGTATCGACTGAATCCCGGATGAAACTCCGATGAGCTGATTCGACATTTCAATTTCTTCGAGCAATGATTTGTTTGTTTGCTGTAGCTCTCGCAGCTTGCAAGCGTTTCGTAGTGGTATCTCGAGCACCGACTTTTCAACAGGCTTTTCAACAAAATCGTAAGCGCCCAGCTTCATTGCTTCAACAGCAATGTTTATGGTGCTTTGACCGGATACAACAATTACTGGAATGCTGTTATCGTAGTTAAGGATTTGCTGCAACAAGTCGATGCCGTCGATGCCGGGCATTTTAATATCCAGTAAAATACAGTCGTAGGAAGACTTATGGATTTTTTCCATTGCTTTTGTGGGATTGCTTTCAATATCGGCATTATAGCCAAGCTGAATTATTACTTTTGATACCTGCTTTAGATAAGTGGTGTCGTCATCAATTGCGAATATTTCGTTAATCTTCATAAGGAGTTAGCTCTCTTTAAATAAAAACTGAATCTTGAACCTTTACCCGGTTTTGAATCAACTGTTATTTTACTTCCGTGGTCGTTTACAATTTTCTCAGCTATGGCTAAACCCATGCCGGTACCGTCTTTCCGGGTTGTTACATACGGCTTAAAAATATTCAGCAAATCTTTTTCTTTTATCCCTTCGCCGTTATCTCCAATTTTAATTAATACTTTATCTTCTGCAACCTCTGCTGCTGTTATTTCTATCTCTCCATTTCCTTTAACTGCATCAATAGCGTTCTCGATGAGAACCTGTAATACTTCAACTAATTGATATTGATCGGCCGTCACTTCAATTGCACTGTCTACATCAACATTAAGTTGAATTCCTTTTTTAATATAATTATCGAACTTCGAAACAGCTTGCTGAATTATTGGCAACAAGCTAACATTCCCAGTGTTTATTTTGTTCATATCGGCGTATTTAAGAAAATTATTGATAAACAACTTAACACGCCCGACCTCGTTGCGCGCAATTTCAATGTCGCTATCTACCTGTATATTTTTATTTGCCGATGAAAGATTTTCTTCAATTGAATCGAGACTAAGCAGCACGGATGAAAGTGGTGTTTTAATTTCGTGCGCTACCTTTTGAAGTGAATGACTAAGAACCTTTGAACGTTCTGTTTTAAGCGCTTCGGTTAGGTTTTCCATTTGGATAAAGTAGCCGAGAGTAACGCGCTTGAACAGATTTAATGTGGTTATAGTTATTAACATTTGCACTTGATTTTGATTTAGCACAAAATCTTTTTCCATCATATCAACGCTGCTTCTGTTTCTCAACTGACTAACGACCGTTAATAATAACTGCCAATTATTATTCAATTGCAATGCTTCTTTGCTTTCCCCAATGCCGAATATCTCTTTAATAATATGATTAGAATAAACCAGTTTTCGATTTCTGTCAAGTAGCATAAGCCCATTTACTGACTGTATAGTTGAGAGTTTCAACGCATTAAAAATTAAATAGATACGCACAAGTACAAGCTGGAGCGCAAGAAGAAACAAATAAACAGCAATGTTCGATGCAGCGAATAATATAGTTTTGTTCTTGCCAAGAAAGTTCTCCTCGATATAAAACTCAATTGATTCTTCGTAACTATCAAAGAATACCCTTGTTGAATTATCATAAGAAGCAATTGCAACATTTAAATGTTTATTCTGAAATTCACGGTAAGCTGCTATTTCATAATCTTCATTAAGAATAACAATTCCTTTTCCTAATAGCAGTATTTCATGTATTCCGTCATCATCTAAGTCATAAAGCTTATAATCGGTTACAACAAACGGACACTTAATTTTCTTAATTATTTCCAGATTATCATTCATTATGTGAAATAGTTTGCCATCCACAGCAAAGAATTCATCAGTTTCATAAATATGGTCTCCATAATGAATTTCTAACTTCTCCCTTGAGTAGTGAAATTGCGAAACTATGTTACCCTCAAAATCGTGTAAAATAATCTCCGGTTTTGAAAGTGAGTCTGTAGAATTGAATGAAGTTAGTACTCTTGTAGCTTTGCTTGTTTGGTAGATTTTAGAAATTGAAGCGCCAAATCCTTTCTGGTAGGAGATTGTGTATAAAGTATCCAAATTTTCATCAAGGAAAATAAACCATGACTTCATATCATTTATATAAGGCATTTCGGGCAGCCTATGGTTGTTGCCGTTTGCGGAAGTATTAACTATAAATTCTATTTTACCATCTCTATTAAAATCATGTGGAATAACATTTTGAGGATTAGCGCCGAATTCAATTTTATGAACTATTGCATATTTATTAAGGCTATACTTATACAAACCCCGCGGTTTTTGAGCAAAGCCGGTATTAATAAAGAAATAAATAAAAATATCAGTTTCTGTTTCAAGTATATGAAATATTGAAGAAGTTGCGTCCCAATTATCAGCAAAAATAATATCAGGTTTGACGTAAAGTAGCAGGTCATTCTCAAGTACGTTTTCCCAATTGTGGCTGCTGGTTATCTTTAGAAAAACAGAGTCAGTTTTTATGTAAATGATAAAGGCTTCTTTACTGCCATCTTCATTATAATCTTTTAAATAAATAGAATTAATATCAAGGACAGAAGTGGGAAAGTTTAGCTGCGCAAGCGCAGTATTATCCCAGGCAACAAAAAGTATACTTCTCATGTCTTGGTTAGGTTGGTTAGCTACAGCATAAATTTCAGGTATACCATCGTTATTAAAATCATCAAACTTGTGTTCTTGCCTTAGACCATCAACTAATTTCTGCTCATCAACAATTATAAATGAATCAAGATTGAAATCCGCAGCAAATATTGCTAGAAAGGTGATTAAGGATGAGATAAAAAAAAGCATAAGGTGGTATCGGTATTTTTTTAATCCGCCTAACATAATCACTCAAACATACAAAAATGATTCCTGGAATCGTTAAATGATGATA
>JANQLA010000567.1 GCA_028280855.1 Melioribacteraceae bacterium | reverse complement strand
AAGATTGTTGCTTTTACCAACAGTTTCGGTTTGTTCCGTAAGTATCGCACTGTAACTATAGCTTGTACTTTTAGTAAGGTTTGTATCCGTTACTATTGTATCTTCAATACCGCCATTAAACGAAAGTACTTCTTTTCCATCCCGTTTAAGTATTACCTGTTGATCGGGGTTTGGCGAATCAAGTTTTATGTGTATGTATGCTTCACCAACTGCAACATCTATTTCGGTTAATGTAACAAGTTCCCTTAAGCCGTTACCAGGCTCTGTTGTGTTGCAGGCTAAACTACTGAGGAATATTAGAATAATAATAAGAGAGAATGTATAAATTATGTTTTTCATAGTATAATTCTTTAGCTATAAAAGAAGCGCCCTCGCAAACAAATATCAAGGGATTATTTTGTCTCTTAAAAGGATGAGCGGTCTTAAATTTTCAGTTCCATTGCCTTTTTGTTCCCCTGCCAGGCTAATGTTTAGTCAATTAAAGTGCCAAATTAAAATTAACTTTTTTCTCAATTTTTTAAGATATATTTAGATTAAACCTGTAAAACCTTCCTCTGTGCGCGAAAAAACTTACCGCTCTTTAGAATGTATATGTTAAATTGATCTTGAAATTTACCCATATGGTAAACATATAAATTTCACTTGATACATGTGTGCAGGCAGGTTTTAATATTTACTTGTCGTGACCGGATTGGAAAAGTTTTGGGTGAAATGGCTGTTTCTTAACGACGTTACCCATTCCATCTTTAATCACGGCTCTTGGCTCTCTAATTATTTTAGTAACTTTGCATTTTTGTTGAGTAATAAAAGAATCTTAAAATGCAAAACAACTTCTACAAAGACTTCGATTACGAACGAGTTGACGAAAGCGCCCGTAAGGAAGATTACCGTACGCCGTTTCAAATCGACCGTGACAGGCTTATACACTCATCCGAATTCCGAAGACTGCAGGGAAAAACGCAGGTCTTTATTCCCGGTGAATACGATTACTATAGAACCCGTTTAACTCATTCAATTGAAGTAGCGCAGATCGGCAGATCAATCTGCAATTTTCTACGGAGGAAGTACGATAACATTTTCAATGATAAATATTATATCGACGGCGACCTCGTAGAATCCGCTTGCCTGGCGCACGACCTAGGGCACCCGCCGTTCGGCCATGCAGGCGAGCGCACTCTAAACAGGTTAATGAAGCCTTACGGAGGTTTCGAAGGCAATGCGCAGACCTTGCGGTTACTGACGGAAATCTTTTATACGTTCAAAGACCAGCGCCGCGGAATGAAGCCGACACGCGCTTTAATTGATGCAATCCTGAAGTACAAGTCATTGTACACCGACTTTAATAACCCGTACAATCACTTTCTATACGAAGAGCAGCAGGAAATATTAAAATTTGTTTTCGGCAACCGCGACATACCGTCCGATTTAACCGCCGGTAAAAAATTAAACTCGTTCCAGAGCATCGAATGTCAAATTATGGACTGGGCTGATGATACCGCATATGCAACAAACGATCTTGTAGACAGCATCTCGGGCGGATTCATAACAATTATTAAGCTGGAAAGATGGTTCGACCGTAATGAAGACGAATTAACCGAATCGCAGAAAAAATATTATCACGAAATAGTCGATTGGATTCGCAAAAGAAATTTCAAAGCACAGTTCGGTTCGCAAATCGGTCAACTTGTTCAATCATGCAAAATAGCCGAACGAGATACGTTTGTTAACGATCTTACAAACAGGTACAAATATGAACTGATTCTTGATAGGAGCTCGGTTGAAAGAGTTGAGTTATACAAACGCATTGCCGTGGAGCTGGTGTTCCAGTCATCCCAACTTCATCAAATGGAATACAAAGGCGACATGATGCTGCGCGGTATATTTGAAACTATGGAAAATAATTATATAAAAGAAGTTCGTTCAACAAAATTGTTACCTGATTTCACCGATATGCTTATCCGCAGGGAACCCGATTCAACGAAACGCTCCCGGCTGGTTTGCGATTATATTGCAGGCATGACCGACGGTTTCGCTATGACAACTTATAAACGATTATTCGATCCGGATTATAGCTCGATTAAGGATTATGTCTAGTAAATGAGTTATCAATTCAATGAATGATTTCAGCATCTCACATGTTGACTACTTACGGGTTCTTTCACGCTCTGCGGGAATCAGGAACCAGCAAGAAAGGCAGGTTATCGAGCGAAGACGAGATGACCATATAGTGGACAACATTTTCCGGTCCCTTCGACTCCGCTCAGGAACCGATTGAATATTTTGTAATTAAGGAAACTAAAATGCATTCACCAAAAAAAATAAAATTAAACAAAGGCAAGCAACAGCTTGAAATAACATGGAGTGATAACACAACTCACTATTATCCACTTCAGTATTTACGCGACGAATCTCCCGATGCAACCAATAAAGGTGAAACAATACTCTGGAAACACTATGAACCAAAACCGCACGGACCCGATAAACCCGGCAAATACGAAATAGAAAAAATTGAGATGGTCGGAAATTACGCAATGCAGATAGCATGGAAAGACGGGTACGATTACGGGATTTACTCGTGGGATATTCTTTATAAGTGGGGTGAATTCTTCGAGATTAAAAACAGTTTACCAAAGAATTTCGGCGATCAAGATGTTAATTAAATTTGCCAATTGATCACTTACAACATTTAACTTGTTTTTCTGAAAATATATTTTATCTTTTTTGTGTGATTTAGATAACTTCCTATATAGCCGGTTGTTATTATATTCAGTTTAACTTTCGTCCCGATTTTCCGATTATACTTTTGTATCATTTTCAATCGTTTGCCGAAAATATCACAATTTTAAAATGGGTTTTAGCTATGACCGATAAATATTTTGAAGAGAAACTTGAATCCGGAATCAAGAAAATTGAAGACGCGTCCAACAGTTTACGGAATAATAGTTACAATGATTTACGGGATAAATTGTGGCAACTCGAAAGGGAAGCTGCTTTACTACGTGAATTTATTGACGAGGAAACTACCGAAGATGAATACAGAGAAGTGATCTAATCCCTTATTTGTTTGTATGAATTATAATGTCTACGGCTAATCCCCTTGGCAGCAAATGGAGTTTTTATACGAAGTCTTTGAATAACCTCCCAAAGGATGACTAAGCAAAATAAACAATTGTAATTTTGAAGCGATTTTACTTTTTGCGTCGTCAAAATGTTACTGATGTAAGGGTTATGAGAAGCCCCCTATGCTTCAATATCATTTACAAGAGGCAGTGCAAAATCAGGCGCTTTTACGAATTCTTTATCACCGCTTTCGCCGTTTAGTATTTTGTTTATATCATTAACGTATGTTGATTTCGGCACATAGCCTACGTATTGACTAACTACATTTCCTTCCGTATCAATTACAAATGTTGTCGGAATAGAGCGAATTCCGCCGTATTTATACTTTACGGACTCGTTGCCCCAAACAACAGGATAGTTTATCTGAAAATCTTTAACAAATTTTTCAACTTCAGCTTGATTCCTTTTCTCATCCAGAGTGATGCCGATAATTTCAACGCCTTCTTCTGCAAACTCTGACTTTAGTTCAACGAACTCAGGTATACCCTTACGGCAAGGCGGGCACCACGTTGCCCAAAAGTCAATTATTACTATTTTACCACTGTGATCGGAAAGGCTCACGGTTTGATTGCTCATGCTAAGGTAGTTAGGCGGGTAAGGGCCGTTTTCCGGTTCGCCGTTTAGATTATTTATTATGAATAATCCTATTATTACCGCAAAAAATATTCCGCTCTTTATCCACTTTTTTTGCTGCTCGGTTAGTTGTTTATTCCCTTGTTCTACTTGCTCTTCTTGTTTTTTAATTTGTTTCTGAGACATATTCTTTCTACCTGTTAAAAATTATTAGCCACCAATATACAACAAATCATTTTTTTTGATCCAGGAATAATTTCAATTACTCAACAAGATTTTCAATTTCATCATTTGTAAAATTCTTTTCCGCGGCAGCTTCTCCAAGCGTACCCCCAATGGGTTTTCCGCATTGAAAGCATTTTATTCCTGAAATGCAACGGACGATGGAAAGGTTTTGATAAGGTCTTCAATTTCTATGTTTTTATTCAGTCTCTGATTTTTCATTCTTTATTTTCGAAGGAAAAGCAACCAAAATTCCGGCAAGAACACCGTATGCAGTTGAGATGTAAGGACTTCCTGTAATTGGACAGGAGCCTTCGCACCCTATGAAATAATAGTAGGAAAACCCAATGACTCCGCCGGCAATAGCTCCAAACGATAACCGGGTTAAATAGCGTTTCACTTATAAGCTCTCTTTATTTTAAAGGGTTTGATGTCCAAATATAGAAAAAGATTCGCGGACATTTCTTGCTCTTAAAAAACCTATTTAATAGTTTTGATTTCCTGAAAAATAAGAAATGGAGATTGGAATGCCGGAATACGAAAAACATTTGTATATGATTGTCTTCCCGATTAACGCATTGGTGGCATCGCAGTTAGAACCTGATCAATTCGGCGAGCATTATACTACAGGAAGCGCAAAACATTTCAGTGGTAAGGTAATATTTGCAGAAATCGATAATACTTTTCGCAATGATCATTTCGAAATTGATAAATACCTGGCTGATACAAAAGAGCACTCGGACGGAAGCCCAAAGAAAACCAAGTTTATTAGATCGTACAATGTTCTTGAGCACGTTGATTTATCTGCTATAAAGAAGCTGCATCTTTGTACTTCGAACGGAAAAGTTTTATCATTAGAACCTGCGGAATATACGGCGGTTAATGAACCAGGGCTAATTAGAATATTCCAGGAAATTACTCCCCTTGATACTTTGATTGCATCAACTAAAGACCAGCGTGAGTTCGGCAGGTTTATTACACGCGAAACAAAATCGAAAGGCGCTCCTAAAATTTGTTTTACTCAAATCGAATTCAACATACAAAGATTTCTTGACCAGAATCATAACAAAGAAATTTTCAGCATTGAGCTGCCGAATGTAAATCCGTACAGATTCTATGACTGTATTATTGAATTACAGAACAAACCGCAAAAACTTACCAAAACAATTGGCCTCGGAAGCTTGTTGCGCGATATCTCCTACAAGTTTTTACGACACGGTTTTTGGTTTGGCGAAGGCGACGACTTAAAATTTTTCCCTATGCCATCAATTAATGAACTGGAAGATAAATATTTCTATTGGTGGAAATACGTAAGATAACTTTGTTTATGGATGAACAGGCAAAGGAACGGGTAATGAAAACAATTACCTGTTCCCGTGCCTATAAAATCACTCTAATTACCCATACGTTTAATAATTATCCAACGCTTAAAGAACGGGTCATCAATCTCGTATCCGGTATCTGACTTTACTATAAATCCATTATTGCTCAACCTTTTAACGCTGCTGTAAATAGTACTTGTAGCCCCTGTATTAAATTCGACTGCAAACTGATTTGATAAAGGAGCCAAGTTCGAAAGCGACATACCGATGAGAACTTTTTTATCAGTTGTTATAAGTGTATTCCATAAACGCTCGTAATCTATATCGTGTATCTTAATCAGCTCATCCACTGATTTGGCAACCGGTTCAATTACATTATTGTTCAAGAATAATAATTCCCAGGTTTTAAATGAGAGTTGTTGTGTGAAATACGGATGCGATTTTGTTATACTAAGAATGGCATCAGATATTTTCGAATATTCATCCGATACCGATCTGAATTTCGAATGTAAAAACTTTCTAAACTCCTGAGGCTCAATTTTCTCAAGCGGAAATAAAATTGCAAAGTGATAAAATGGTGATTTCTTTTTTTCAAATATTTCACGAATCATAGATTCCCTACTTCCCAGAAACACATAATTTACGTTCTGGTGATGCTGCATGACGGAACGTAATATTTTGTCAGTATTTGTACCGATTGAAGTTATCTCCTGGAATTCATCAAAAACAACTATTGGTTTGTTTTTAGACTTACCCAATTTATCAATGAGGTTAAGCACATCTTCAATCGCAGTTTTTTCATTACTAACAGAATGCAGCCGGTAACTGACGTCAATTGAGTTTGTAACCGGATCTATGTTTATTGTCGGACTTATTCTAAAATTTTTAATCAGCCCTTTTAGTTTTTGCCAGGGGTATATAGAATAAACTCTTCTTAGAAGTTGCGAAGCCAGGTCTGCTTGACCGGTTATAACTTGAAGATCAATCATAATCAACGGACGATTGATCGGTTTTACTACCTTTTTAATTAAGCTAGTTTTGCCATATCGCCTGGGGCTAATAAGCACAAGGTGATTTTTACTGTTCAAAATAGATTTGACTTTATTAATCTCCTCTACCCTGTTTGTGAAATATTTACCTTCCACTACACTTCCGAACTTAAAAGGATTTTTCATTGGCATTCCGACATTTATCGTTGCGATTTTTTTCGCAATTAATATACAATAAGGTTGGAGATTGATCAACCTGTTTGAAAACTAATTATAATCTTCAAGAGGGTCCAATACATAATTAAGGAGCTAAGCCTGGGATACTATTTGCGCAAGCATTGAATTAACAAACACCAACAAGCTTGGATTCTTTTCAAAGGAATGATTGACTACGTTTCTTTTGGCGACTAGAGCTACAGCCTATAAATACATTCCGATATTCTTCGTTGCGAATATTTTCGCAACGACTACAATTACCCGCTTCTAGTTAAACAACTCCCGGCACCCCGTGGCTTATCCTATTAAGTCAGGGGCAAGAGCTGTTAATCTATTTTAGCAGCATCATTTTACGGATCGAATTAAATTCACTTTTATTATTCTCGACCGATTTCGCATTAATACGCAGCAAATACAAACCTGAAGAAAAATTGCCCGCATCCCAAACAATTTCTTTTGTTCCTGCCTTTTGAACCATATTTACAAGTGTTGCAACTCGCTGCCCCAAAATATTAAACACCTCAACTATTACCGTGCTTGCGAATGGTAAGCCGTAACTTATCGTTGTTGTGGGGTTAAACGGGTTGGGGTAGTTATAATTCACATAATATTTTTTGGGCACAATTGAACTTGTTATGCCTGAAGTTACGGTATCCAGTATTGTTGCATAAGCCATGCCGATTATACTTCCATCCGAATTTTCCGCATATATTTCATAAATTCCGGGAACATCGCCTGCAATAAAAACTCCGGTCGGATCAATGTCGCCGCCGTTACTAATCCAAACGGGATTGAAGTTAAACGGGAAACCGTTGTTGGAATAACCTTCGGCCAGGAACTGAGCTGTTTCCCCGGGTCTTAATAATACACTATCGGGAACAACATTTATAAGAGCCAAGCCATTCGTGAAATCGACTACATTAATAGTTGCAGTGCCTTCGATGCCGCTAATTGAATCTGTAGCTGTAACAAGCACTAATCCTTCGGTATCCCCTGGTCGGTATATTCCAAGAGAATCTCTTTCCCCGGCGGAGAATTCCCATTTGACATTCATCTCCCCGTTAAAAGAAGTACTCTTCTGATCAAATCCAATAGCATTGAAAACTAACGAATCCGATAAATCTATAGAGATAGAATCAGGCTGAATAGTAATGTAAGCAAGTTCGGGCGAATAATTTAGAATATGCAATGAATCAGAACCGGTGACTCTTGTGTCGTTTAATGATGTGGCTTTTATTACAATCTTGTTATTAACCTCGTCCGCAATATCCGAAGGTATACGATAGTGTACACCAAATTGAGAAGCGGTAGTATCATCAACATTAACAAAAATAGGGGCGCTTCCCGTTAACCAATTTTGTTCATCCGTGATTTCTATTCTTATCTGATCATTGCTTAACCGATGGTTCATAATAGAAACGGTTACCGAGTCAAGTTGTCCTGGTAAGGCAAATGTCGAATCGTTTTCGAAACTCATAACAATGCCTACCGGGTCGGATAGCCATGTTCCAATTTCAAAATCTCCCGATATCATTTCATCAATCGGAGCAGAACCTTCACCCCAAAAATTATCCGATACATCAATAGTATTTCTTTTTGTTTCATTGCTTATCTCAAGATCAAGATTATCGTAAATATTGTTTCTCTTAACACTGCCGGTAAACGATTGGTCGAATAGTATTCCGGCTCCTGCGTTTTCAGTTATATCATTCCCCTCTAAAATAGCTTCAACATTGCTCAAATGAATGCCGGTAAAAAAACACCAGTTATTTTTGACCTTATTGTTTTTGATTGTGTGATTCCCGCCTGTAAAAACTCTCATGCCCGTACAATTATCCCGGCAAATGTTTCCTACTATATACATCTTATTAGAGGCAAATCCGTTTATGGCAATTCCAAGTGAACCCTGATTATGACCGCTTATTCTATTTTGAGTTATCCTGATATTATGTGCCGTGTGTAAATAAATTCCTTGGTTTTTATTTTGGGTAATTTCGTTGCGGGATATTTCGGTTCTAAACGATCCTACTACTGATACTCCTTCGTCATTTTTTGTAATTGTATTAGATATTATTTTACTGTCGGGGCATCCGATCCCATACCCTACTCCTACCTTGACTCCCTGTTTAATATTTTCATTAATAGTATTGTACATTACTTGAACATGCGGCGATGAATCCAATATTATTCCTTCTTCTTTATTTTTTGTAATTACATTTCTATAAATCCTATTTTCAATTCCACCTGTACCCCAGCCATCGCCAATTCTAATACCAGCCTTACTGTTACTATTTATTAAATTGGCATTAAAAAGGTTTTTACTACCTTTTATAGAGATAACCCCGTATTCTTTACAGTTTTCAATCGAATTAAAATTGAACTCGTTTTCATCACAGTAGTTCAGCCTTACACCGTCCCCTTGAGGATTACTGATTTTGTTATAAGCAAATGTATTTTTATTGGATCCATTGGCTATGAGGGTTGCTATTGTATTATTTGTAAAAGTTGAGTTAATAGCTTTGTTTAGCCGCAAAGTATGAAACTTGTTATTCGTGAAATTGTTTGAATAGCCTTCAAAGTTTTTACCGTCGAAAGGAATTTCAAATTCAAGAGAAATATAACTTTTGGAATTATGATCGATTATATTATCAAAAGTATTTCCTTTGGATTTATTAGAAAGATTTACCAGCCGGGTTGTGTTAACGGCTTCGTAAACATCTGCGTTTTTTACTACATTCGAATCGGAATCTTCAACAGAAATGGGTGTATCTGAATTCCTTATAGTTGATTGATCTATTGTGTTTACTTTTGAATTATCTGTTAACTCAATACCCACAGTACTGTTTTCAATTGTATTATTGCTAGCCGTTACGTTTGAAGCGTCTGTAAGAAGAATACCCTTACCGTATTTTTCACTTTTTCTAATAGTATTATTTTTGATCGTACTGTTTCCCATGGGTTTGTAAAAGTATAATCCGCGAAATCCGTCAATTAAAACGTTGTTCTTTACCGCAAGGTCTTTCTTTTCTGCATCTGAATTAATACAATCACTTGCCCCGCCTTTTTCTCCTCTAATTGTAAAGCCGTCCACCTCTGCCTTATCCGCTGCAAGTAAAATTACTGCGCCGGCAACAATGCCGTTTTCTTCATAGTTCAACACGGTTTTATCGGCAGAGCCTTTTGATCGAAGAATATGAGACCTGTCGATTTTAACATTCTTATTATATTCTCCCTCACAAACAGAATGTACATCTACATCACCCGATAATTCGGAATCAATCGCTTCCTGTATTGTATTAAATCCCCATATCGTGCTGTTTTCAACGCATGAAATAAATGTTCTGTAAGAATCACCGGCCGAAACAACTTTTTTTCCATTGCTAAAGTCAATAGGAATTGCAGTAACATCTCTACCTCTTTCTACCGCAACCCTGTATTCTCTCATTTCATTCATTTCGCACATTTGATCTACAGGCGGTAATTCAACCTCTATGTAAAACGTTACTGTTATTGTACCGCCCTTTGGAATAGTTATTCCGGGTGCAAGTACAAAAGAGAATTCGGTTGTATCTACATTAATTAATCCCCCGGTATTACCTGTTGGAGTAGTTAGTCTAACTGACTTAATACTTTTTTTCGAGTTCAGGTTTTTGAAGAATATTGACGTAAACCGCCAATCGGCTACTTCGTTTGCAATCAATTCTACATCCATAATTTTAACAAATTTTTGATGAGCCTCTTCGGGGCAAAGCACCTTCCTTCCCGGACCAGGGCTGATTACATTCAATTGCGGTTTTACAAAATGAGCAATCGCTTCTTTATCTTCATCCATTGTAACAGATGTTTCAGGATTGTCCCCGGATGCATCACCCGTCCAGTGAGTAAAATTCCACCCCTCTTCTGCATTTGGAATCGCTTTAATACTTGCATCGACACCCACGGTATAGTCTTTTGTGCCGGCCGGTTCGGTTTTACATCCCTCGCTTGCTGCCTGCGAAGGTTCTATTCCCATAGTTAACCTTGCCATACCTGCAGGAGGAGGCGGTGGCGGATCAATTTTAATTATTTTATTTTTTTCACTTCCGGCTAACTCATCAAGAAGCGCATAACCGTTTGTGCAGTAAACATACTTAGTATTCGTGGGATCATTTTGAATATAGCCGGTTTTTTTAAGAGATTGACTTTGGGTGTAAACAACAAATTCCCTTGGCTCGGGTAGCTGAAGGGTCGGGCCCGCAAGAAACATTGCGGCTTGTTCATCCCAATAATACGTGTGCATCCCTTCTTCCGGAAGAGTAGCAATAATATAATCGTCAATAATTTTTATCTGCCAGGCTATATTACTAAATGACATAAAGGTAAGTCCTAAAAAGTCAACGTTAGCCGGATCCGTATAGTCGTGAGCATTTAAAGAAACAGCTCTACCATTTGTCCAATTCCTTGCAGAGAATAAACGATTATTTTTAACCTCCAAAGAAATAGGGATATCGCCAAGCGTTCCAATATCATCCAGCTCCTGTAAATTATTCATATCCGATATATCAAGTATCTTTATGCCTTGTGCGGCCCCATCTTCGAAATACCCTGCGAACAATATGTCTCTATCGACATCGGAAACTAAATCAATAATTGGAGCTGGTAATTGGTATGTGGATGTAAATGCAGGTAGGCTTTTGTTCGATACATCAACTACATCCAGAAAATTCGAATTGGATTTTGAAATAATAATAAAGTTGTTGTGAAATATAATTTTCCTTATAGCAAACTGTGCATCATAGGATGACATCAACTGAGGGTTGAGCGGATCAGCAAGACTGTAAATTGAAACAATGCTTGCCAGTCCATTCCAAAGCGTAATGTACATGTGACTATCATTTATAAAAATTTTGTTGATGTTCGACAGCCCAACGTTCTTATTAAATGAAGGGCTAGCCGGATCAGCAGAGATACTATATATTGCAACATCATTATTGTTAACACAATATAAATAGTCACCATTTACACCGATTCCTGATGTTATTATACCTTCGTCATCAAAACCACCAAACTCGCCGACTTCTTCAAGCTCAACCGGCAAAGGATTCGGTGCATCTGAAATATCAACGAATAACAATTTTTTTGAATGTTGCTCAACTGCAACTGCAATTACTCTGCCGGGGTAATTCGGATGATTGTTTATTACTTCCAGTCCGCCGGATAAGGCGCTGTCGGGATCTGCTGTTTTGGCTGTGATATCGAAAGTGTAATTGACACGGCCGGTGTTGATATCCGCACGTGAAATTCTGAAAGTACCGTACCTTGAAGGCTCGGCATACCAAAGCGCCGGCACGTTCGCATTGGAATATGAATCGAATGCGATTCCATAAGGAGAAACCGAAGGAGTACCGTTGTTGTTGATGGTTTCACCGGTTTGAGCATTGATTTTAAGAAGCGGCCCGCTCCTGAAATTTGTTGAGTAAATCGCGTCTTCGGCCGGGTCGTAAGCCAAACCGCGGTGGGGAGAATTGTCGGCATTAGTTAAAAACGAATTAATCGCAAATGATACCGGATCAATCCTGTTGATATTATTGTTATCGCTTGCAAGGATGTATGAGCCGTCGTAAGCAAGGTCGCGGTAACCGAAACCCGCCGGATCAGTTGCCTGAATATACGAGTCAATATATGTTCCGTTTAGATCGTAGCGATCGAAGAAGTTGTTTGCATTAGTTGCCGATGAAACTATTACAGTATTATCAACAATGGTAACGCCAAGCGGGGCTCGGTCGGCCAGTAAATCGATTGAATACAGTATTTCAGTATCGGCGAAGATTCTGCCTGCGTGTATGTTCCGCTTTGCCGGATGCGTCTTTGAGCCTGCGTCAAAATCATTCTGGGCGATAATTGCATGGGCAAACAGGTGAATTAAAATGGTTCCGAAGATTACAATTCGAAACAAGTTGTTTTTTATTTGCATCGCATCCATTTTGTTTACCTCCGTTATACGCATTATATTTAACAAGAAGTGCTTACTTCACTAAAATCATTTTAATAACCTTTCTGAATCCCGAACCGCCTTCCTCGAGTGAAATTGCATTGATTCTTAATATATAGATACCCGAGGCAATATCGCTCG
>JANQLA010000504.1 GCA_028280855.1 Melioribacteraceae bacterium | reverse complement strand
TAAGGCTTACGATTTAATTGGTTACGGTTTAGCATGGCTGCTCAGGGATTCTGAATATTATCTTGCGGATTTTATTCTCAGATCACTGCTTTATGTTGTGCTCATTTTTTTGATCGGTGTAGTTACAATAATTTCCGATTACACAAAGGTATCAATTGCAATTGATTCACAAAAACATGTTACAAAGGCAATAGCCCAAACGATTCTTTTCCTGAAATCTAATTTTCAAATTGCTTTCCCGGTATTTTTAATTATTGCTTTAATTGGTGGAGCCGGTGCGCTTGTATATAATATTCTTGATTCATATATACCCCGATCACCTTTGTATTTCCTGGCGCTTACCTTTATTATTCAGCAATTGTTGATTATCTTTCGGCTCTTTATTCGTATGCTTTTTTGCGCTACCGAAGTAGTAATTTATAAGGATGATAAAGCCGAGGTTGTACATCCAAAAGTAAAAGTATCAAATGTTGGAGTTAAGTGATGGCTGTTTTACCAATTACGGTTTACGGTGATAAAATATTACGAGAGAATACAAAGCCGGTTAAAAATGTTGATGAGGTCGTTATTGCAACAATACGCGATATGTTCGAGACCATGAGGAACGCAAACGGAATCGGACTAGCCGCGAACCAGGTTGGGGTAGATAAATCAATCTTTGTTGTGGATCTTTCTCCAATAGAAGGATTAGAGGATAGTGACCCGGTTGTCATGATTAATCCCGAAATAATCAGCGAATCGGAAGAACTGGTAATAATAGAAGAAGGATGCCTGAGTTTGCCTTTGCTGCGTGCAGATGTTGAACGACCTGAAGCTGTTGAAGTTAAGTACATTGATACGGATGAAAATGAAAAAATTATTGAAGCCGATGATTGGCTGGCGCGAGTAATACAGCACGAATATGATCACTTAATTGGTAAAATGATCCCGGACCGGGTGCCTTCCGAATTAAAGAAAAAGCTAAAAGACCAACTTATAAATATCACCCGGCGTAATGTCGATATAGATTATCCAATTACCGACAAGTAATTCGGAAGCGACTATGAAAGTAGTATTCTTTGGTACGCCTGATTTTGCCGTAAAAAGCCTCGATAAAATCAACAATAGTAATCACAAGGTTGTCGCTGTTGTCACTGCACCGGACAAAGAGCGCGGCAGGGGAAGGAAGGTATCTTTTACACCCGTTAAGGAATACGCATTCGAAAATAAACTTAAGGTGATACAGTCGGAAAAATTAAAGGATGAAAATTTCGTTTCGGAGCTAATATCGCTTGAGGCTGATATTTTTGTGGTTGTGGCGTTTCGTATACTTCCGGTCTCAGTTTTTACAATTCCCCGAATGGGATCATTCAACCTTCACGGATCGTTGTTGCCTAAATATCGCGGTGCGGCTCCGATTCAGTGGGCTCTTATAAACGGGGATCAAAAAACCGGTGTAACTACATTTTTTCTCAAAGAAAAAGTAGATACCGGCAATATTATACTGAGCCGCGAGATAGGTATTAATAATGAAGATAATTTTAAGACGCTTCATGATAAAATGAGTGTTATAGGCGCCGATGTTGTTTTGGAAACTTTGAACTTAGTAGAGAACAAAACTGTTAATTTGACTCAACAGGATGATTCGCTGGCATCACCGGCGCCCAAGATTACAAAAGAAATGTGTTTAATCGATTGGGAAAAACCCGCTTCGGATATTCATAACAAGGTAAGGGGACTTTCTCCTTTTCCCGGAGCATATTTTGAATATGATGGAAAAAGATACAAGGTTTTTAAGACTTCATTCGGAAAAGAATTCGATTTGAAAATAGGGGAAATTTTGACAGAGAAAAAAAGAATTTTTATTGGTACATTTGATGGCACAATTGAAGTACTTGAAATTCAACCCGAAGGCAGAAAGCGAATGAGCTCGGAAGAATTTTTGAGAGGGTATCAATTCTAATGAATATAAAACCTGTAATCATAGCCCCCTTGTGTTGTTGTTGAAACTATATTAGTTTTAACCCGCTGTTAATCTTTCCAAAAATTTTAAAACAGACCAGGTGTTTAAAGTGGAGTTTAAAGAAAACATACTCGAACAAATTGGTAATACCCCTTTAGTTAGATTAAATAAAATAAACAAAGGACTGAAACCGCAGATTTTTGCGAAGCTGGAATCGGCAAACCCGGGTGGCAGTGTTAAGGACAGAATTGGTTACAACATGATACTGGCTGCAGAAGCCGAAGGCAAACTTAAACCTGGCGGTACAATAATAGAAGCAACAAGCGGAAACACGGGAATCGGTATTGCCCTTGCCGCAGCTGTAAAAGGTTACAATACTGTTTTTGTTGTTACCGATAAAGTAAGCGATGAAAAGATAAATTACTTGAAAGCATTTGGCGGTGAAGTGATTGTTGTATCCAACGCAGTAGAACCTGATCACCCCGAGTATTATGTAACCGCTGCGAAGAGACTTCAAAAAGAGACACCTAATTCAATATTTGCTTACCAGTATTCTAATCCGTCGAACCCGGAGATGCACTACAAAACTACAGGACCAGAATTATGGCGTCAGACCGATGGAAAAATAACTCACTTTGTTTCGAGTATTGGAACCGGCGGCACGATAAGCGGAACGGGAAGATATTTAAAGGAAAAGAATCCCGGTACCAAAGTTATCGCTGCTGATCCTTATGGATCAATATTTAAGCATTATAAAGAAGAAGGAGGCCTAACTAAGGGGGCACCTTATCTTGTTGAGGGTATTGGGCAGGATTGTCTGCCGGAGAACGTACATTTTCAGTACATCGATAAAATTTACAATGTCACCGATAAAGAATCGTTTCATTTTGCACGTTTGCTTACTAAGGAAGAGGGCATTTTCTGCGGCGGAAGCACCGGTACCATAGTGAAAGTTGCCTTGGATATTTCGAAGGATTTGAGCGAGGAGGATATCGTCGTATTCATAGTATGCGATACAGGAGAGCGGTATTTAACAAAGGTGCATAATCTCGATTGGCTAAAACAGCACAGAATGCTCGACGCCGAGGTTCGTATCTTAAAAGACTTATCCGAGCGTAAAAATATTCTTGGATTCAACCGGTTATTTTACGTAAGCGATTCTATGACTGTTAAAGAAGCGGTTCAGTTGATGAGCGAGAAAGGTTTTACTCAAATGCCGGTTTTTAATGAATTACATGAGCCCGTTGGCAGCGTAAGTGAAAACAAATTGATGAAAATAATTTTCGAGAATAGTTCCAGGCTTGACGCAAAAATCTCTGACATTATGGAAGACTGCTTCCCTGTATATGAATCATCAACTGAGATTAGTGATGTAAAGGAAGCGTTAAAGACCAGTACTGCAGTACTTGTAAGAGATATGGGAAGGATAAGCGATATAATTACAAGATACGATTTGATTGAATTTGATTAGGTTTAGCAAAAGCAATATTTATTGCGTCAACTAAGGAAACAGATTTCCTTTAAGATGCACGTTACAACGACTATTTGCTTTTTTGAATTTAGCAATTGAAATTTATTTGTTATTTGTATTTTGCTGGTTGAAATTTTCAGGATAATAATACGAGGAATAAGATGGGTTTTGCAACTGATGCAATTCACGCCGGGCAACAATCTGACCCGACTACCGGAGCTGTAATGACGCCTATATACATGACAACCACCTATGAGCAGGAAGAACTTCACAAGCACAAGGGGTTTGAGTACGGCCGCACTCACAACCTTACTCGAGCCGCGCTCGAATCAAACGTAGCGGCTCTCGAAAAAGCAAAATACGGGATAGCATTTGCGTCAGGACTAGCGTCTATTCAAGCTTTATTAAGTCTTGTTAAAGCCGGTGATCATATAGTTGTATCTGACAATGTTTACGGGGGAACTTATCGACTCTTCGAAAAATATTGGACAGACTATAACCTTTCGTTTTCATGGGTTGATACAAGTGATTTGCAAAATATTAAAGATGCTATAAACGAAAATACAAAGCTTCTTTATCTTGAAACTCCTACCAATCCTATGTTGAACCTAACGGATATAAGTGGTACGGTCGAAATTGCAAAACAATACGGAATTAAGACGATTGTTGATAACACGTTTATGACACCATATTTTCAAAGACCGATTGAGCTCGGTGTAGACATTGTAGTTCACAGCTCAACAAAATATCTAAACGGGCACAGTGATGTAATAGGTGGGATGGTACTTACGAACGACGAGGCAATACAGGAGAGAATTCGATATATCCAGAATGCTGCAGGCGCGGTACCTTCACCATTCGATTGCTGGCTTACATTGAGGGCAACAAAAACTCTGGCAGTTCGTATGAAGCAGCATAATGAAAACGCAATTCAGATAGCCGAGTTTCTTAAGACTCAGGATTTTACGCATAAACTCTATTACCCTGGGCTTAATGAACACCCGCAGCATGAATTGGCACAGGAGCAGATGTCGGGCTTCGGAGGTATAATCTCTTTGGATTTTGGAAACATGGAGCTAACTAAGAAGTTTCTGAAAAGTGTTAAAGTTTTTACCTTGGCCGAAAGTCTTGGCGGGGTTGAAAGCCTTTTGTGCCACCCGGCTTCAATGACTCATGCTGCAGTTCCTAAAGAAGATCGCGATAAGATGGGAATCACCGATTCGTTGGTCAGACTTTCTGTTGGAATTGAAGATGCAGAGGATTTGATAGATGATATTAAGTTGGCAGCAAGGATGTAATTCTTACCAAAGTTTTAATGTTTACAAATCATCTACAATTGTTATAAGACTGGTACTCTTACTAATAATTGTTCAAACTTTCAGCCTGTTGCATAACCTACATTTGTTTAGGGGTTTATCGGGTATCCGGTGGCTATTGTAAAACAAAATGAATATTGGCTTCTGCTGATTATACACTTCATATTTAGCCTTTTCGATTTGAAAAGATGTCATTAAATGGCGTTATCAATGGTATCTTTATAACCTGACCAAATCCAATAAAGAGTTCCTGGTATCCATAATTTGATTTGCAGTCAACTTTCAATTCTATATTTTTCGGATATAAAAGAAATTTTAAAAGGAGATATTAAGATGGCTACGGATCATAAGACCGGGAAGAAAAACTCACCTATTGACGACACAAAATACTCGATGGATACACATATAATATACGGAAAGGATGTTTCGGAAAAATGGGATTACTCGCACCACGTTACAGCGCCTATATCATCCTCAACAACATTCAGACTCGATTCCGTAGACAGGGGCGCGCACGGCTTCCAGCAATTTGCGCAAACGGAAAAGTTCGGAGACGAAGCGCCGATATTTATTTACGACAGACTGGGCGAACCCAATAAAGACATGCTTGAAGAAAATTTGGCTTATGTTGAAAAAGGTGAAACAGCAGTTACGTTCGCAAGCGGTATGGGTGCAATCTCGGCAGTGCTGGGAATTTTCCTAAACTCAGGCGACCAATTGATTACACACAACACGTTATACGGGTGTACAATTTCGCTATTCAATAACTGGTATCCAAAATATAACATCGGTGTTCACTATGCAGACTTAACAAATTTGGAAAACCTTCAAAACGCCGTAACTGATAAAACAAAGGTAGTCTATTTTGAATCGCCGGCAAATCCAAATATGGATATAATCAATATCAAAAAAGTTCGTGAAATAGTTAATGACTTTAACGCAGATCGAGATGAAGACCAAAAGATTCAAATAATTATCGACAATACCTTTGCAACACCCTTCTGCCAAAGGCCCATAGAACTTGGTGCTGATTTCGTTATTCATTCACTAACCAAAGGTATCGGCGGATTTGGAACAGACATGGGCGGCGTTGCAATCGGAA
>JANQLA010000480.1 GCA_028280855.1 Melioribacteraceae bacterium | reverse complement strand
ATTGATGTAGAAGAAACTTGGTATATTTATCCTATCCCGTTCCTTAATATTAGGGATAAAGACTTAGAGCGTGCTTCATACGGCATAAGCATTTTGTATAGAAATTTCAGGGGAAGAAACGAAACTATACAAGCCGTTGCTTCATTCGGGTACGATCAGTTTTACCTGTTCTCTTATTACAACCCTCTGCTCATTGAATCCGGGGATATCAATATTAAGACAACGGCGTTATACCAGACACCTCAGAACAAAAGTCTTTTTGCCGAATTTATAAACGGGGAACAATTTGATTATAGGTTAGCATCAGGCTTGGTTACAGTCGGCAAGAGATTGAACCAGTTTAACGAAGTTTTTGGAGCGGTTGGATATAATTATGTTGAAGCTCCACACAGATATTTATCGGAACTGATGGCGTCAAATTCCAATATTGACAGGTCTTTTATGTTGAGGGCATCCTATGTTTATGATTCCCGCGATCTCAAACAATTTCCAAGTAACGGAATTTTCGCAAAGTTCGACATTTTGCATAAGGGACTTGGCAACAAAGAAATTGATTATAATATTCTTGGAATTGATTTTAGAGAATACAGGCGGATATTTGAAGAGATAACTGCTAAATGGCGTTTTGGCTACAGCCACTCTTTTGGTAAGTTTGTCCCAAGGTATGATTACGCATTTCTCGGTAATGCGCAATTTATTAGAGGCCATTTTAACGATAAAAGAGAAGGACAAAACCTGATAGTCGGTTCAATTGAAGCGGCCGTACCAATAGTTAAAGAGTGGAATTTAAGTCTTGATTTGCCTCTGCTACCTAAACAACTTACATCAACGCGAATAGCTTTTCACTTTAACCTGTTTTATGATATGGGTGTTACTTATAATAACGGGGAAACATTGAGGCTTAAGAATTTTGATTCCGGTTGGGGCGCCGGTATAACAATTTTGTTTTTACCTTTTAATGCAGTAAGATTTGAGTACGCATTTGATGAAAAAGGAAACGGGGAGTTTCTATTTGGATCGGGGTTCTCTTTCTAATATTCAATTGTACTATACGCCAGCAGAGCTTATCCAGGAATCCTCCTTGATTATTAGCGGGGAGGAGGTGCAACATATTTACAGGGTAATGCGCAATAAGATAGGCGATCAGCTAAAGGTTACTGACGGTCTTGGGAATACATATTCATGCAAGATTGAACGCATTGATAAAAAAGTAATTCATTGTTCAATCACCGAAAAAAAATATGTTGAAAACTTATTCAAGAATTTAGTTGTGTGTGTGCCCCGTCTAAAATCGGCTGACCGATTTGAATTGGCGCTCGAAAAATGCGTTGAGCTGGGAATAACAAATTTCATCATCTTTGAATCTGAACGAACGATTGGTAAAGGTAATAAATCAGGGCGATGGCAAAAGATTTTGCTTTCTGCAATGAAACAATGTAAGCGTGCACACATTCCGCAAGTAACTTATTTAGGCTCTTTTAACAAGCTGAATGATGATGAGTCCGTCAAAATAATATTCGAGCAAGATTCAGCTTTCAGTCTAAAAAACTTATTAAGAAACGATACGCTGCATGTTGATAATCAAATTTTACTGGTATTTGGTCCTGAGGGAGGGCTCAGTAAAAATGAAATTAATTCGATTGAGAATAAAAGTATAGTTAATATTAGTAATAACAGACTGCGCAGCGAAACTGCAATCATCTCTGCGGTTTCGATTATTACACATCATCTTACAGCAACTTGATTGTATTCTTAATTAACCTTTCAAATTTATCTTTAACTATTTCTGCTGTGTCCATTACCTCCTGATGGTCTAGCTTTATTTTGGAGATTCCTGCAGCCATATTAGTTATGCAGGATATTGCGGCTACTTCAAGCCCAAGTGTAATAGCATAGAGCGCCTCATGTGCAGTAGACATGCCAACAGCATCGTTTCCCGTTTTTGCCATCATTTGAATCTCGGAGGGAGTTTCGTAACTGGGGCCTTTAGTAAAGTAATAAACCCCTTCTTTTAAATCAAGCTTATCCATTACAGCAGCTCTGATGACTGCGTCGGTAATTTTTTTTGAAGGATAATTAAGCAGTAAATCTTTTTCTCTACGGTTTGCGATACCCTTGAATTGAGTCAGCTCCTTTTTAACTGAAATTGCGTTAAACGAATTAATCAACATCAGATCGGAAGGAACAAAGCCGGAATTAATTCCCCCGGCAGCGTTTGTTAATATTAAATATCTGCATCCGAATTTATTCGAAATTAATACGGGAAGTAAACATTCATACATCTTGTATCCTTCGTAGAAGTGAATTCTTCCCTGGAAAATCAGAAGCTTCTTTCCTTTATACTCTGAGAAATGTATGTAACCTTTATGGCCCTGAACCGTTGACTGCGGGTATCCTTTCAAGGTGTCGGTAGGGATTGATTTTACAGTTTCAACTGAGTTTGCAAATTCTCCTAAACCGCTTCCAAGTATAAGCGCTGTTTCAGGCTGAAAGGGAGCTTCAGATTCAAGTTTCTTCAGTAAATCATTGTATTTAAATTTGATATCTAACATAAATATCCTTAAAAAATTTCACGCAGAGAGCGCAAAGAAATAATTCTCGCAAAGAATTCAGAGATTATTTACAATACGATGTATTCCATCTTTTACGTATTTTTCATTAAAATTAATAAGTAATGCCAATTTTAGATTAGCTAGTTTTAAGTATGTAAGTGTTTGAGCATAATGCACTGGGGCAAGTGTTTCAACAGACTTTATCTCAAGAATCACTTTATTCTCAACCAATAAATCAATTCGATATCCTACTTCCATTTTCACATCTTTATAGACAAAGGGCATAGGAACTTGTTGTTGAATATTTAAATCAGCCTCAGATAATTCGTATGCTAAAGCATTTTCGTATGCTGATTCTAGCAATCCTGGCCCAACTTCTTTGTGAATTTCTATGCACTTCCCAATAACAATATTTGAAATTTCATTTTCTGTCATTTAATCTTCGCGTTCTTAGCGAAAATCTTTGCATTCTTTGCGTGATCTAAAACAAGATACCTGCCAGTGTTGCAGTCATTAGAGTAGCCAAAGTTCCACCGATTACCGCTCTCAAACCAAGCTTAGCCAAATCGGATTTCCTGTTAGGCGCCAAGGGTGAAATGCCGCCTAGCTGAATTGCTATAGAACTAAAATTTGCGAAACCGCACAATGCATAGGTAGCCATCAATATTGCTTTTTCGTTGAACATTTCTTTTGCTTTGATAAGATCGGACATATCAAGGTAAGCAACAAATTCATTTAGTGCTACTTTTGTTCCTATCAGGCTACCGAACTCAAGCGCGTTTTCCCAAGGCACCCCAATTGCGAAAGCGAGAAACTGGAGCACTAAGCCAAAGATTAATTGCAGGTTTAAAGGTTTATCGTAAGCTTCTATCAACGAAGCATTTAACCCGGTAATGTTACCTATCCCTTCAAGTCCGTAATTAATTAAAGCCAACAGGGCAATGAAGGCAAGAAGCATTGCTCCAACATTTAACGCCAGGTGCAAGCCTTCTCCGGCGCCTGTGGCAGCAGCTTCAATAACGTTTGAACTTGTCTTTTCAATGTGGACATTTACAGTACCTTTTGTTTCGGGTGTTTCCGTCTCGGGATAAATAATTTTGGAAATGACAAGCGCCGCAGGTGCAGCCATTATACTGGCACCCAGCAAGTGAGTAGCAAACATTATTTGAGCTTCTTCAATCGAGATACCCATTGATTCGGCAAATGACTGGCTAAGCATCTGTATGTACATTGCCATAACTCCGCCCGCGATTGTTGCCATACCACCCGTCATAATTGTGAGTAATTCACTACGCGTCATTCCCTTCAAGAATGGACGGATCATAAGAGGCGCTTCTGTTTGTCCGACAAAGATATTAGCGGTGCAGGAAAGTGACTCGGCACCGCTGGTTCCAAGAATCCTCGCCATTACCCATGCCATTGCCTTTACTACACGCTGCATTATTCCAAGGTGATAGAGAATGGCCATTAAGCTCGCGAAAAAGATTATAGTGGGAAGAACCTGGAATGCGAAAAAGTAACCCATGCTCTTATCCTGACCGGGGCTAATTGCAAGGTCACCGAATATAAATATTGCACCTTCCGTTGTGAAGTTCAGTAGAACTACGAAGAAACTGCTTATATATTCGAACAAAGCTTTCGGCCAACCTAGTATGAAAAAGAACTCACCAAGTGTCTCACCTTTGATGATAAACATTGCAAAAGTTAGTTGTAATCCCAGTCCGCTTGCCACAAGGCGCCAATTGACTTTACTTTTATTATTTGAAAGTAAGTAAGCAATACCAACCAGTATCAAAATGCCGATAAAACCTCGAAGTATTCCTACTAGATCCATTTAAAATTCCTTATTCAGCTTCAGGTATATAATGATGTCTGCGGCATCTGGCTTCGTAACTATCTACAGCGCCTACCAATACTCGTTCACCGGAGGCGATAGTTCGTTGAGTCATACTTGCCGGGTTTCCGCAGACCATACATATTGCGAGTGTCTTTGTGATGTATTCGGCAACAGAAAGAAGTTGGGGCATCGGCTCAAAAGGCAAGCCTCTATAATCCATATCTAACCCTGCAACGATTACCCGTTTTCCGTCCGAAGCCAGTTTGTTACATACTTCAACAAGTCCGTTATCGAAAAATTGGCCTTCATCTATCCCTATTACAGGGGCATCACCTGCATGACCGATAATTTCGGAAGATGTTTTTACCAGTTGTGATGGGAGCGATAATTCGCTATGCGAAACTATTTTTTCTTTCGAATATCTAAGATCGATTTCAGGTTTAAAGATCTTTACTTTCTGTTTAGCTATTTGAGCGCGTCGTAGTCTTCTTATTAATTCTTCTGTCTTTCCGCTAAACATGCATCCTACTATTACTTCAATCCAGCCGGATTCAGATGGAACAAAATGGGGTGTAAAAGCCGTCATAAATTACCTTTAAAATTCCCTTATACTATCTTACTCGTTGTTATTCTTCAGGTGAATGCTTTTGAAGCTGTATGGAAGCAATTCATTTAATTTAACTTTTTTAGTATCACCGGTTCGACTAATCATAATTACGTCGAGATCCGATCCGCATAGTTCGGCAAGTACCTGTCTGCAAGCCCCGCACGGTGCCAATGGTTCGTCTGTATTACCGGCAATAGCTACGGATTTATATTTTTTTTTGCCTGCAACAACGGCCTTATATACGGCGATTCGTTCGGCACACATAGTTAAACTATAGGATGCGTTTTCGACATTTGCACCTGTAAATATTTCATTATCTGTCGTAAGAAGAGCTGCGCCCACATTGAACTTTGAATACGGGGCGTATGCTTTTTCTTTGCTATCAATTGCTGCTTGAATTAATTTACTTTTCATTTGTCACCCGTTTAGCTTTACCTCCATCTCTTTTTGAAGCGGAAAGAATTAATAAAATGAATTACGAGAAGAGGATCATAAACTAAATTAAGAAGCGCCGTTTCATGCGGTGCGAAGTTATAACCAAATTTATTTTGAAATGAATTTGCGATCAAATAGTCAACCAAAAACTTAAGAATTATTGGTAAAACAAATATAGAGCTTAACAGTGATAATAAAAATGAAAAGAAACAAATCATACCTGAGAGATGCCAGGCTGCAAGAATAAATTTTACCCTCGACGAGTAGTAGTGCGAAGTTGAAGTGTGGCGTGCTTTTTGTCGGAAATAGTCCGTAAAGTTGTGTCTGATTCTGGAAAAAACGAATGAGTTTCTGTCAATCATTAATCCTATCTTAAAGCGATTTTTTACAGCTTCCCGTAGTAACAAGTCATCATCACCACCAACTGTTTCATTTACGGCTTCATAACCTCCAATTGAGTTTATTACTTTTTTCTTGTATGCAAAATTTCGCGCGGCGGCCGTATACGGAATTCCAATATTTGCGGAGGCAAATCCATGCAGGTGAGCTTTCAGGTTCTCATATAGTGCGATTCTATCAATGAGATTTGCTTCTTCACTTAATGGAGCAATGCCAATTACTAAATCCTTTTTACTCAAATATGAATTGATTAACGTCAGCCATTTTGGCGGAACTTCGCAATCAGCATCTGTTATAGCAATATTATCGAATTTCGAAGCCTTTACTCCTTCTCTCAAAGCTGCTTTTTTGCCTGATAATGATTTGTGCGGTTGGCTGTTTATAACGCGCAAGTTTGTTAGTAATGCGTTAAATGATGTAGCTACGTCGAAGGTTTTATCAGATGAAAAATCGTTTACTATGATAATCTCGAAATACTCTTTTGGGTAATCCAGTTTGCGAATCGAATTTAAAAGTACGGGAAGGTTCGCAGCCTCATTCTTAGCGGCAACAATAATTGAAATCCCGGATTTTTTGTTCGATTGAATTGTATCTTCGCGCAAGTTTGACAAAGAATAATAAACAACAGCCGACATTAGAAGGTAGATTATTGCAGCAGCGAAAACTATAATTACTAAAGCAGTCATTTGTTCCATTAAATATGGCTATTTGCAACAATAAATATATTTATTCTTCTTCAATAACCCACTCATCTGCATACTTAGTGCCCAAGCCAGAAATGAACCTTGACGGTTTTGCTAGAGTAAATCCGTTGTACCTGTCAAAAATATTTGTAGGATAAGAGACGTATAAATTTTGTTTTGCCCTTGTAGCCGCAACATACATAAGCCGTCTTTCTTCCTCAATAGAATCAAAATTATCAAAAGACTGGCTTGAAGGGAAGAAACCTTCCAGCGCATGCATAATAAAAACGGAATGCCACTCTAAGCCTTTTGCCGAATGAATTGTTGAAAGTGTAAGAAATTCCTTTTCCTTTTCCTCGCTGTCGATATCAACAACACTATCCTGCGGCGGTTCTATTGCCAGGTCTGCCAAAAAGGTTTCGGTGTCATCGTAATTACTTGCAATGTTGGTAAGAATTTCTAAATCTTTTTTTCGTTTGTTAAAGTCGTCGTACTTGTTAATAAACAATGGGTTGTAATAAGCAAGGATTAATTCAATTTTATCAGCGGGATGGTAATGTTTCTTGCGAAGGCTAAACACAAGTTCAATTATAGGATTTAGCTTTTCGATAAATTTTTGAGGAACCAACGACTCTTTATAGCTTTGGCTTTGAATATCAAGAGACTCAAGGGCAGCCATAATTGTTTGAGCTTTTTTCGGCCCAATACCTTCATGTAGAAGCAGCACCCTATACCAGCTTACAAAATCTTTTGGATTGTATGATATCCGAAGGAAGGCGAGCACGTCCTTTACGTGAGCCGTTTCAACAAATTTCATTCCGCCGAATTTGATGAAAGGAATATTGGCCTTGTTAAGCTCAACTTCGAGGTCGAATGAAAAGTAAGATGAACGGAATAGAACAGCGATATCGTTTAACGGTATGTTTTCTTCACGCAGTTCAAGTACCCGGTCAACAATAAAACGAGATTGCATGTTCTCGTTTAATGCCGAAATTATTGCAGGAAGCTCACCATCAGTTTTTCGTGTGTAAAGGGTTTTAGGATACTTGTCAATTGAATGCTCAATTACTTTATTTGTGAAATCGAGAATAGGTTGAGTGCTTCTATAATTTTCTTCTAGTTTTATTAATTTTACATCATTGAACAAGGATGGAAACTGCATTATATTTTTAAAGTTCGCACCACGGAAAGAATAAATAGATTGAGAGTCATCGCCTACTACCATAACGTTATTGTTAATTTGCGACAAAGCCTTTACGATGTCCGATTGCAGCTTGTTGGTATCCTGGTATTCATCGACCATAACGAAATTAATATTTGACAGCAATGACTTAGCAGCGCCTGTGTTTTCATTTAGAAACTTGTTTAGGTAAACCAGCAGGTCGTCATAGTCCAATAAGTTATTTTTCCGCTTATACTCAACAAATATTTTCTGAATACCTAAAACTTTGTCTATGTATCCTACAAAGTGAGGATAATCGTTCTCAAGAATTTGTAATACGGAGTTATCAGTATTAGTAGATAAACTTAAAACTTTCAGCAAAGTTTGCTTATTCGGAAAACGTTTCTTAAGCTGCGAAAGATTTAACTGCCCTCGGATCAGGTTGATAACGTCCTCGCTGTCACCCTGATCTAGAATGGTAAACCCTGAGTCAATACCGATTGCTTTTGCATATTTTCGTAATGTAAGGTTTGCGAATGAATGAAAGGTTCCGCCGTTAATTTTTGAGCATCGATTATCAAGCAATACTGCCGCGCGGTTCATCATTTCTTTTGCAGCTTTACGTGTAAAAGTAAGCAGTAATATAGACGCCGGATCATAACCGGATTCAATAAGTCTTGCAACCCTGTAAACCAAAGTGCGAGTTTTGCCGGTACCTGCGCCTGCTATTACAAGATAGTTGCCTTTTACTCGCGAGGCTGCTTCGAATTGAGATGGATTTAAGTCGTTTTGGTAATCGATTGAAAATTTTGATTCATCTATCAATGGCTGCCGGGTGTGTATTGAATTAATGCGTTTTAAGGTATACTTTTTTGGAGCCATTACTAATACCTGATGAAACAATTTATATAGCGCGATAAGGATTTTTAATGTTTCTCAAAGCTTTCGGTTTGCCTAGGATTTCATTGTACAAAATTAAATCTCGAAGTTCGTTTTTTACTTTTAGTTTACTCTTCAGCTTCAATACTCGCTCACTCAATTTTGTTTGGACTTGATTTAATGTATCTAAGTTATATTCCAGTTTTTCCTTTTCTTGTTCAGCTTTTCTGAATTCGATGGTACGCGTCGGGTCAATTTTCTGAGGACTACGTTCAGTATCAGAAGATTGTTTAATTGCGTGCTCAAAGTATTCGTCTACTTCGGATTTCTCTTCTTCCTCCGGTTGCTTGCGGTTGAGCATTTCTGTTAGTTCTTCAAACGGATCTTTGAATTTACGTTCCTCTCGTTCTTTAGGCTCAGGCTTTGATATTGTTTGCTGTTGCCTATTCTGTGGTTTTGGAGCACCTTTCTGTTTTTGTTTATCGGTTTTTTTTCTAAACAAAGAGGCTATAGCACTTACTATAAAAAATATTATTACCAGATAGTCAACTAAGTTATCCATGATATATAATCGGGAC
>JANQLA010000471.1 GCA_028280855.1 Melioribacteraceae bacterium | reverse complement strand
ATTGATGTAGTTACTTCGATGGAAATAGCCCGTAGCGGTCAAACGGAATTGAACCAGGTTCTCTCACTGCTGGCTCCTTCATTTAATGCAAATCCGCAGACTATTGCCGATGGGACTGATCACATAAACCCGGCAAGTTTACGGGGGCTTGGACCCGATCAGGTACTAGTGCTTATCAACGGAAAACGAAGGCACTCAAGTGCACTGCTTCATGTAAACGGCACATTCGGAAGAGGAACCGTTGGTGTGGATTTAAACTCAATTCCACTGGCAAGTGTTGAAAGGATTGAGGTACTTCGCGACGGTGCGTCATCACAGTACGGCTCGGACGCTATTTCGGGTGTTATTAATGTTGTGCTAAAACAGAATAAAGACGGAGCAGACATAGCAGCTAAGGTTGGTGTTACGGGAGAAAGCGACGGCGAACAGGTGAAGACTAGTATTAGTTGCGGAACAAACATCGGTGAAACAGGATTCATAAATATAAGCGGCGAGTATTTGCAAAGGAATTCAACGAACCGTGCCGGAACTTATACTGGGCCAATCTTTACAAGCGACGGCAACAATGATGTGCAACGGCTTGAAGAATTGGGAAAAGACCGTGATGACTTTTCAATGAAAATAGGGCAGAGCGAAGCAACATTTGGGAGCCTATTTTTTAATTCTGAGATTGCGCTTGGCGACAATTCGACTTTTTATACATTTGGCGGATTATCGCATCGCGACGGAATGGGTACGGGTTTTTTCCGGCTTCCCTACCAGGAGGAAAGAGTTGTACCGGAATTTTATCCGAACGGATTCCTACCGGAAATCGGAACGATAATCGATGACAATTCAATCGCACTTGGACTTCGCAGTTCATTTAACGGGTGGGACATAGATGCATCTATTACTTACGGCGGAAATAGCTTCAAGTTTGTTATCGGTAATTCCAACAATGCTTCTATGGGTACCTCGAGTCCTGTTACTTTCGATGCAGGTTCGTTAATATATAAACAAACAACGGCAAATGTCGATTTAGTTAAACCAATTAGCACAAATGGGTTATTACAAAGATTTACCTTAGTATCGGGTTTGGAGTTTCGCTTGGAGAACTTTCAAATTGTAGCCGGTGAAGATGCCTCATGGCAGCTTGGCAACGGAGGTTCTGTTGCCGGAATTGATTTTGATACAACTTCGACCGGAGCACCAAAGGCAGCAGGGGCGCAAGTCTTTCCAGGCTACCAGCCCGGCAACGAAGTCGACCGCTTTAGAAACAGCATTGGCATTTACGCAGGTTTTGAGTCGGACATAACTAAACGATGGCTTGTTGATATCGGCGGACGATATGAAAACTATAGCGACTTTGGCTCTACTGTAACAGGTAAGCTGGCGACTCGTTTCAACATATTACCAAGCTTTGCAATAAGGGGAGCTTTCAGCAATGGTTTTCGAGCGCCTTCGCTGCACCAGCTTTGGCTAAGTAACGTCAGTACACAGTTCGTAATTAACCCGGTTAACGGTGAGCTTGAACCAAGACAGGTTTTAACCGCCGAGAACAGCAACAGTATCACAAAGTCATTCGGAGTACCTGAGTTGAAAGAAGAAACATCGGTTAGTTTCAGCTTGGGCTTTACTTCACGCCCATTGAGCAACTTGTCTATCTCGGCTGATGTGTATAGTATATCTATTGAGGACAGGATAGTTCTATCAAGCAGATTCACTGATGCAAATCCTACAGTTGCTGAAATTCTTGAGCCGTTTACAAATGACGGTGTTTCACAGGTACAGTTTTTTGCGAATGCTGTTGACACTAAAACACGGGGACTTGATATCGTAGCAACTTATACTATTCCAATCGGAGAAGGACTGCTTAGCTTAACCGGCTCAACGAATTTCACTAAAACAGAAGTTGAGAAAGTTAACCTTCCCACCGAGATGGAGAAGATATTCAGCAGCGGTGATTTGAATGTAGTCAAAAATACATTGTTTAACCGTGAAGAAAGAAACAGGCTCGAAGACGCTTTGCCAAGGCAAAAAGGAAGCTTTTCGGCTGTATACGAAATCGGGGCAGTGGCAGTTAAAACACAGCTTAACTACTTCGGCCAGTGGAATACAAACCAACTAATACTGCAAATGATGAAACGTTTTCATCGAAGATATTATTCGATGTCGACCTCACTTACGAATTATTTCATAAGGTATTTCTATCTCTGGGGGGAATTAACATATTTAATACGTTCCCTGATGAACATGCAAAACCGGCAAACATCAGCAGCGGAAGATTTATATACAGCAGAAGGGTAACGCAATTCGGCATGAACGGTGGTTTTTATTATACGAAATTAAAAGTGAGTTTGTAAAATTTAAATCCCCGAAACCTCTAGGATTCCGGGGATTTTGTTTGTTTAATTACACATCATAATACAAACCGAATTCAAACGGGTGTGGCTGAAGCGCCATTGGCTTAACTTCGTTTTCCATTTTATAGTCAATCCATGTTTCAATTACATCTTCGGTAAACACATCGCCTTTAAGCAGGAATTCATGATCATCGGCTAATGCTTTTAGCGCTCCTTCAAGCGAACCGGGTGTTTCGGGAACATTTGCCAACTCTTCTGCGGGCATATCGTAAATATCTTTGTCCAACGGATCGCCCGGTTCAATGCGGTTTTGGATTCCGTCTAAACCTGCAAGCATTATTGCAGAAAATGCAAGGTACGGGTTGGCAGAAGGATCGGGACATCTGAATTCAACTCGTTTGGCTTTCGGGCTATTGGAATACATTGGTATTCTTACCGCGGCGGAGCGGTTCCTTTGCGAATACGCTAACCTAACGGGAGCTTCGAACCCTGGAACGAGCCGTTTGTATGAATTGGTTGTTGGATTAGTAAATGCTAATAATGCAGGTGCATGTTTTAGTATTCCGCCTATATAATAAAGCGCCGCTTCGCTTAATCCTGCATAACCACCACCTGCAAATAGCGGTTTACCTTTTTTCCAAAGACTGCTGTGCACATGCATTCCCGAGCCATTATCACCCTGTATTGGCTTTGGCATATAAGTAACAGTTTTACCATGCAGTTTGGCGGTATTTTTAACCACGTATTTAAACATCAGCAACTGATCGGCGGAAGTTAGAAGCGGTTGAAATCGAAGATCAATTTCGCATTGCCCGCCGCTGGCTACTTCATGGTGCTGTGCTTCAACAGGAATTCCCATGTCGAGTAGCCTTTCACACATTTCGTTTCTCAAATCATTTAATGAATCCGACGGTGGAACGGGAAAATAGCCTTCTTTGTAGCGCGGTTTATATTGCAGGTTAGGCCCTTCGTCGGTACCTGTATTCCATCGTCCTTCTTCGGAGTCAACAAAGTAAAACGAGCTGTTCGGTGTAGAATCAAAGCGAACATCATCAAACACAAAAAACTCCGCTTCGGGTCCGAAGTATGCCATATCAGCAATCCCCGTTGATTTCAAATAAGCAACGGCTTTTTGCGCAATGTTACGGGGACAACGGGAGTACTTTTCCTTTGTCGCCGGTTCGTAAACATCGCAGATTAAACTGGCCGTTGGCGCTTCGATAAAAGGATCGATGAACAACGTTTCGGCATCGGGTATTATAAGCATATCGCTTTCGTTGATGTTTTTCCACCCACGTATTGAAGAGCCGTCGAAGCCGTAGCCGTCTTTGAAACTGCCTGCGTCAAATTCAGAAACCGGCACCGTAAAGTGCTGCCACAGACCCGGGAAGTCCATGAACTTTAAGTCAATGAATTTAATTTTGTTGGTTTTGATAGAGTTCAACACCTTGTCAACCGGTGAGGCTGACTTTCCTCTAGCTTTTGCCATAATTTTACTCCTTGGGTTTTATATTTAATTTGGTAGTTTCTTTAATACCGGATAAAACAAAACTTGTAACCGTACGTTGAACACCCGCCCACGCCTGGATTTTACCAAGTAGTTTTTCAAGCGCCTCGGTATCTTCTACAATTGCTTTCATAATATGCGAACCGTCTCCGAGCACAGAATAACATTCCAGTATTTCGGGTGTTTTGTTAACATGATTGGCAAGAGCGGCATAATTCTTAGAAGAATCCATTTCTATTGTTATAAAAGCCATGATATCGAAACCAAACACTTTTTTATTTAACTTGGCATAGTAATTTTCAATTACTCCGCGTTCTTCTAATTTTTTGAGCCTCTCACTTAAGGATGGAAGTGATAGTCCAACAGCTTCGGCCAAAACATTTCGTTTCGTTCTGCCTTTTTCCTGAAGCATGTTTAAAATTTTAATATCAATTTTGTCCAACATAACTTATTTTTTAAGGATTTTTTTGAAAGATGGCTCAAAATATAAGGTGTGCGAGTAACATTTGCAAATGTTTTTTTACGTATTAGTCTTGTTAAGTTAACTTCAAAACAATATTCTTTTATATAAAATCTGCAGGTTGATTAGAATGGCCGTAAAAGAGGAAATTATTTATTCGTTGGACGGGAATAATATAGAACTGCTCGAATTTATTCCTTATATCCTTCAGGATTTTTTTGAAATAGGATCGGATCCCAAAATAATATCAAACTTAATTGCAATCACAAACCCCGTGAACGACTGCAGCTTAATAGATTTAGGCTGCGGTAAAGGAGCTGTGGCTATAGAAATAGCGAAAAGATTCAATATGAGTGTTTTAGGAATAGATGCCATGGCGCCTTTTATTACAGAGGCCAAAAAGAAAGCCGAGGAAGAAAGAGTTGAAACGAATTGTAATTTTATTGTAGGGGATATTAAAGAATACATCAGTTCCGCTAAGGAGTTATTTGATTATGCCGTATGGGGTTCGGTTGGCGATATAATAGGCGACAACAAAGCAACACTGATTAAGATTGCCGAAATTCTCAAGCCGAAAGGATATGTAATTTACGACGATGGATATATAAAGGATAAGTATAAGAGTGAATTCACCGATATTCCCGACAAGGATTCCTTTATTAGCCGGGTAGCAGAAGCAGGATTTAAAATTGTAAAAGAGGTAGAATTTGATTCTAGCAAAATGAAAATCGAAAACAAAAAGAATAATTTTGCAATAAAAAATCGCTGCGATGAATTATCATCTAAGTATCCCGCTAAAAAGTATTTGTTTGAGGAGTATGTAAAAAATCAGTTAGAGGAATCTGAGAACCTGAATCATAGATTCATATCTGTAACTTTATTACTAAAAAGAGAACAATAACTGAATTGCTCTTTAGAACAAATGAAATTATTTTAAGAATGATTTAATGCGAACAATCTAATTTTCCTTCTGTTATGATTAACAAGCTAATATCTCCTGCTAAATACTTTACCGCTTTCCAGGTAATATTTTTGCTCAGCTGTCAACCCAGATCAATTCTTAACAAAACCGAATTGACTCAAATTACCGAGCCAAAATCGGTTTTAAATTGGTCGCTTGAAAATTGTAATACCGTTATTAGTTATTATACCCGCGCAAACTTCTTTGTAACGGCCAACAATCAAAAGAAACCGTCAAACTCGGAAGATAATGTATTTGTTACGGCTGTTCCCCTTTTACCGAATGTTATAAAAGCCAAAGCCCGGAAGGAGGCAATGTTAAAACGGCTTTCCGCTGATCAGTTTTTTGACCTTCTTGAAAATTATTTTTATCTCTATACTGATTATAAATACGAACGTAAAGGCGATTCATTAATTTATACAAACCCGAATCCCGATTCGGCTATTGGATTAACATTTCATTTACAATTTGAAAACGTAACCGATCCGTATCGCCCGATTGAATTAAAGGACGCTTATGAATATGTTTTTCTTGAAAACACGAAAGACGAATTTGCACGAGTGGTTGAAATAGACGGACGTTTTGCCGAAACCGACTTGTACCTGGCTGACTTTTTGAATGTCATAATAACATTCGATTCAAAAAGTGATGATAGAAAGATGATATTTGATAAGGGCCTCCCAACGGAAGGATTTAGACTGTTGTTCAATGCTCTTCAGGATAAGCCGATAATTCTTGAATGGAACTAGAGTTAGAAAAATAAATTCTGATAAAGCTATGGAGGGTGCGCTGAAATCAATAATTCTAATACTTTCAATTTTTTTTCTAAACTCGTGTTCGAGAACATTCATTTTATCAGGGCAAAGTGAAAGATATGAAAAAAGTATTAGGAACCTTAACTCAATCGGTAAAAGTAAGGAATGCCGGGTTACTGTAAAAAGCGGGTTTACATTTGTAACAGATTCACTAGCCGTTCAAAATGATTTGCTTATTTTTCGCTCTTTGCATAGCGACTCGATAATGACGCTTGATTTCAAAGAAGTAACAAGTATTTATTATGATGATCATTGGGCAGGGTTTTTCGAAGGCGGATTGCTTGGATTCGCAATAGGTTTTTCGGTAGGCTATGTAACTTTACCGGAGTGGAGAGACTTTGGCGGGGCAGAACATTATAGCCCGCAAACAGGAGGTTGCTGTATCGGGACACTAGGAGGAATTGCGGGGGCAACATTTGGCGGTGTTCACGGTGTCACCAAGATGTATGAAATATCTGATGATACTTCCTCCGTCGATACTGCACAAAGTTTTAATTTGTTTAGATATCTTGAAGAAAACAATTGACCGGTGTGAAACGTCGGAATGATTATAACAGAATGAGGCTGATATGACAATGGAAAAGCACATTACTCTTGTATCTATCATCCAAATAACCCTAAGTATTGTTGGAATTCTAATCGGTTTATTTCTTCTTTTATTACTATCAAGCCTGGGAATTTTTGTGGGCGAAGAGGAAGCAGTTATTATACTACCCATTATTGGGGCCGTAATCGGCGGTTTATTTATTATGACTTCCGGGGCCGGGTTAATTGGCGGTATCGGGTTATACAAACGCAAAAGTTGGGCGCGTATTTTACTATTTATTGTCTCAGCTTTGGATTTGTTAAACCCAAATTTTTCATTAGAAAAATTTGCCCTTCGGGCCGCTAAGTTGTAACAAACAAATATAGAATGACTTAGATTAGCTGAAGAATAAAAATATGGTTCAAAATAGCAACACCTTCTAGTTACAACTTTGCGGGGTTAACCCCGACAGGTAAAGTATTTTGAAAAAACACTTTACCATCGGCCTACGGCAAAATATTCATTTCTAATGAATATTTTGGGTTAAATATACCAATCGGAACCGCCGTAGCTATTTACACATTTTGGGTATTGTTGCAAGATGAGATGATAAAGTTGCTCGACTAACTTTATACAGCTAAATTAATTTTGATTATTATTTTTCGATAATTATTTGAACAAAAAATTTTATTGATACATGATTCAACCGGCTTTTACAGTTTTATTACTTTCAGTATGTACGTCGCTGTTTGCTCAATCAACTCCTCAATCCGGCGTCTGGTTCAAATACTTCGATGAAAAAATCAACGAGGAAATTTTTGACCAATACTATGATAATACTTCCGATACAGTTTTCTTTCCATCTATAGCTGCGAATATTTCCGGATCGCCTGCTACAGTTTATTGGGATGGGACTAACTGGCGGAAGGAAGCCGCAACAAATGTTCAGCCGATTTTTATCATGTTACCATTTGAGAATAACTCGGCGCGTATTGTTTTATCGGTTGATTCACCTGCCGAAAAATATGATGTATTCACGGATGAAGGATGGGTACATGTAGATAATACGATTCAGTATAATTATTATAATGACTACTTACACTATGACGAAGCTAACAACAGGCTAATCATGTTCAAACAAAACATCCCCTGGCTATTTTACCTGGAGAATTAATCAGCGATTCAAGACAAAATAAAGAACAGCAGCTTTTAGCCATTCTACAGAAAAACGAAACGGTATGGAGTGCAATTGAGCTTGCCGAAGAGTTATCTTTGCCTAACTGGTATATCGGGGCAGGATGTATTGCACAATCTGTATGGAATCATTTCCATGGCTTCAAACTAAGCAGTCATATTTCGGATATCGATTTTGTTTACTACGATGATTCCGATCTATCTTTCGAGAAAGAAAATGATGCAATAGAATTGGTTCATAAGACATTTACAGCTATCCCAATTCCTGTTGACGTTAAAAATCAGGCGCGGGTGCACCTATGGTACAAAGACCGTTTTGGGTATGATATAAAACCCTACAATTCCGCCGAGCACGCCATCCGAAGCTGGCCTACTACAGCAACCAGTATCGGACTCCGAATACAAAATAAAGAGCCGGAGATATTTGCTCCCTACGGATTGGATGATTTGCTTAACCTTGTTGTAAGACCCAACAAAGTTCAGATAACCGAAGAAATATATTTAAGCAAAGTTCGGAAGTGGCTAAAGAAGTGGCCTAATCTTAAAATTATTAACTGGGATGAAAATTAAAGGCTGCCGTTGGGAGCAACATTAGAAGAAATTAACTATTGCTATACCAATAAGGGAAAAATAGTAGTATAAACCCGGAAAGTTTTGAACGGGCGCTATAATAGATGTCTTACTTTTTATATGTAACATCATAAAGAAATTTATTGCAAATATACTAACAACAAAAAAGCAGTTCTGCAGGATATTTAGAATTCTGTAAAAGCTGCTGACAAATCAAACGCACTAAACACATACAACGACTCTATACTCATTCGTTCTGAAATTAAATACATTTGTTGTTAAAAACATAATTTGAAATGAAAAATTTATATATAATAGCCGGTTGCAACGGCGCTGGAAAAACAACCGCATCTTTCACTGTACTACCGGAAATGCTTAACTGTGATGAATTTATTAATGCTGATGAAATTGCCCGCGGCATCTCGCCATTCAAACCTGAAAAAGCTGCTATTGAAGCCGGGAAACTAATGTTGTCAAAAATAAATAAGCTCATAAAAAGTGGAAAAGATTTTGCGGTAGAAACAACACTTGCTACAAAAAGTTATATCAGAATTATTGATAGTGCACACAAACACAATTATGAAATTGGATTACTTTTTTTCTGGTTACAATCAAGCGATCTTGCAATTGAGAGAGTTAAATCACGAGTGCTGGAAGGAGGTCACAATATCCATACGGAAACTATCGTGCGAAGATATTATAAAGGAATTTATAATTTTTTTAATGTATATTTAACCCGCTGTGACTTTTGGATTCTGCTCAATAGTTCTTCGCTCCAAGTCAAACTAGTGGCTGAGGGAAGGATGGGTACAGAAGAAAAAATTTATGATAGCCGAATTCTGAAGAGAATAAAAGAAATGAGCAAAATATGACTGAAAGACAAATACAGCTTCGCGATAAAATTATGAAAGGATTGGACCTTGCATCAAAACGATTAATTGAACAAAAAGCAAAAAGAAATGAAAAACTGGTTGTTTCAGTTAATGGGAAAGTTACATACATTGATCCGAAAACTCTATTGCCCGCTTCAAAGGTAAACTAAACTCTCACTCCATACTGATAATTCCCTATCCGCGTTAATCTGTTTAATCAGTGTCATCTGCGTGCCATTAAACAGCAAACTCTTTCAATATTTCTAATTCTACAATCTCAAGACTTTTTTCGTGAGTAGATTCCAAAACTACCGGGCAAGCGAATCCCGCCCTATAGGCTTGCAGCCACCTGGCAGCGCAAACGCACCATTGATCACCGGGTTGCAGACCGGGAAACCCGTACTCCGGAACTGGTGTGGAAAGGTCGTTTCCTGCTGCTTGACTAAACTCAAGGAACTCTTCCGTTACCTTACAGCAAACTGTATGAACTCCAAAATCTTCGTCGCATGTATCACAAAAACCATTTCTGAAATAACCTGTCATTGGTTCTTTTCCACACAATTCTAAATTACCGCCTAATACGTTTTTGGGATATGACATGAACAACCTTAGTAAATTTTTGAAAAATAAATGTAACGGAATTTAATTAAAAATACACGAACCCCATTTAAAGCAGCGGTAATTTATAATGATAGTTTGAATGGGAACTAGGAAGTAAGAGATTGTCCAACTTCAGAAGACAAATTCTGAAGCCGGACGTTAAATTTACAACTGTATTAATTACTTTCAACAATCATAGCAACAGCTTCGCCGCCGCCAATACATAGAGAAGCTAAACCATACTTGGAATTTTCTTTTTTCATTGCATGGAGTAAAGTTGTGAGTATCCTGGCTCCGGTTGCACCGATTGGGTGGCCAATAGAAACCGCACCGCCGTGTATATTAACCTTGTCGGCATCTAATCCCAATTCCCTGTTTACTGTAACCGAAACAACGGAGAAAGCTTCATTAATTTCGAACAAATCAATTTGCTCCTTTTCCATGTCAGCTTTTTTAAGGACCTTTTTAATTGCATCAACAGGCGCTGTAGTAAACCATTTAGGGTCTTTTGAGGCAGCAGTATGAGCAATGATTTTAGCCATAGGTTTTAAGCCAAGTTCTTCGGCTTTATCTTTAGTCATCAGCAAAACAGCCGAAGCGCCGTCATTAATAGACGAAGCGTTTGCGGCCGTTACTGTGCCCTCTTTTTCGAATACCGATCTTAGCGTTCGTATTTTATCAAACTTTACTTTGCCGGGTTCTTCGTCTTCACTAACAATAGTTACACTTCCCTTACGGCCTGGTACTTCAACAGGTATAATTTCCGCTTCAAAGTATTTCTCTTTAATCGCTGCCAGTGCTCGCCTGTAACTCTCTTCCGCAAAATCATCCTGGTCCTCCCTTGTTACTTTGTACTCTCTTGCACATAGCTCTGCATAGTTTCCCATATGGGTATTTTCGTAGGCATCCAACAATCCGTCGCACAGCATTGCATCAATAATTTTCTGATCTCCCATTTTGAAGCCTTCACGAGCCTTTTGAAGCAGGTAAGGTATCTGCGACATATTTTCCATACCGCCTGCAATAATAACATCCGCATCGCCAAGTGCTATTGTCTGTGCGGCAAGCGTAACAGACTTTAACCCTGAACCGCATACTTTATTTACAGTCATACATTCAACCGAATTATCCAGTCCGGCATATAATGCGGCTTGCCTTGCGGGGGCTTGCTTTTCGCCAGCCTGTATCACATTTCCCATAATAACTTCGTCAACCGAATCAGACTTGAGATTATTCCTGTCGATGAGCCCTTTTATAGCAATGCTTCCCAATTTTGGTGCTGGAATAGTACTTAATGCTCCCATAAACGAACCAACAGGGGTTCGGACCGCATCAATTATATATACTTCTTTTACTTCACTCATATTATCTCCGATAACTCTATTCTTTAATTCTGAAAAAATTCTTTAATTGCTTTATTAACCGTGCCGGGTTTTTCGAATTGAGCAAAATGCCCGCAGCTTGGGATTAACACCAATTTACTATTCGGAATTTTTGAATTACCGATTTCCGCAATATCGCTTGTAAAGCCGCCGTTTAAATAGGGGTTCGGAATCAGGTTATCATTTTCCCCGAAGATAATTAAAGTCGGCTGCTCAATTTTATCCAGGAAATCCGAAACAGGCTGATCTACCATACCGTTTACCGATTGAACAACAGTGTAGCAATAGTTTTTGAAATGCTTAGCTGATCTTAAAGCGATTCTATCAGTAACCATAAATTCAGCGTCTTCGGGCATATTGTAGAAGTTACTTGCAACATTTTCCCTAATCGTCCTTACAGGAGTTTTCATTACTAAGTCTACAGTCATAACATCCCTAAACCATTGCTTCTGACCTTCGCTGAATTCTTCGAAACCCGCAGGCGCAACAAGAACAAGCCTGTTAATTCTTTCGGGATATTTTAACGCCATTACCATTCCAATTTGCCCGCCCATAGAATGTCCCGCGATAGTCACTTTTTCAAGATTTAACTTATCCATCATTTTTATTATAACATCGCCGTAAAACTCCATTGTACCCGGATGCACGGCTTTACCGGATTTGCCGTAGCCGGGTAAATCAATTGCAATGCAGCGGAAATCATTTTTCAGTACTTCAACATTTTTTTTCCATGCAGGCAAGTAGCTTCCCAAGCCATGTATGAAAATTATAACTTCTTCGGAACTTCCTTCATCAATATATGCCAGCTCGGTTTCATCATTTATTTTTACTTGTTTAACCGGGAATGGATACTCTAATTCTTCAAATTCCATTTTTGTCAAATTCCCATATGGTGAACACGCCGATATCAATAAAACTATTAAACAGGAAAAAATTATTTTATT
>JANQLA010000464.1 GCA_028280855.1 Melioribacteraceae bacterium | reverse complement strand
CGACAGGTTCAAGTATACTTTACAGGAAAACGGTTCATGGTTAATTGAACGACTTGCGCCTTAAACTATGCATAGGATACAGTTGACCAAATCAACTAGTGGTCGTTTAAAAAACTTTGATTTTAGTTTCTCCCGAATCTCAGAATAACTTTACCCATGTGAACGGACGGCAGCCTTATACTTTTCGCTATTCTGGCAGAAATTCCATCGCTATCAGTTTACCATATGGTAAATAATTTGCAAGCATAAAACGTTCCTGCTAAAGTTTCAGTTCGCGAAACGGGTATTATAAGTTCTGAGTTTTCCGAAAAATTTTGTTCGAGGAATTAGAAATGTTGGTTGAATATTATACTCAAGAGGCTCTCAAAGAAAAAGATGCCCGGCGCCTTTAAACAAACACCGGGTATAGGCTTTAGTAAACCGTTTAACTCACCTTTAACACATAACCTTCCGACTTGCTACCCTTGACAGTTATTGTATTTCCTGCTTCCACTTCAACCGGTTCCGATAATAGCACTTCTTCTTTTACAACATAGCCACTTATAACAGATTCATCTATTACCGCTGCAAAAAAAGATGATGCAATATCTTCAATCCCGGTTTTACCTTGTGTAATCAACTGCGGCGGGTAAACATCTTGTCCATCTAGAAGAACATGCCCCCATACTCCAAACGAAGCCTGGTTTTCTATATGCACCAGGTTTTCAGGTAGATCATCAAACACAGTCTCTAATATTACATATCTCACATCGGAACCGGAATCTTTTCCTTCTTTGGCCATGAATTTTGCCTCCGGAGCATCAATCGATAATAATCCTGTTTTAATTCCGGAATTTGGATCCTCGGCAACAGCAGTATCCAAAGAATACCTGACATGTACCTGGTAGTTATCAGGAATGTTGCATTCTGCAGTACCGCCCATCTTTGATAGAGTCATAATTTTCCATGCGATTACTTTAAGAGACGGCGCCTTATAAGGTTTTTTGAAAATTGCTATCCTGATGTTTTCCTGTGTGTCATTAATCAACTTAATACTTGCCATTTCAACCTCCTTTTTTATTCATTATTTGCAACACAAAAACCACTGAACGGTACTGTTAGTTTGCAACTAACAAGTTCCGTTATCTAAATTGATTTTATGATTATGCACTAACTAAATGTTAGACACACGTAATTGCGAGAGATTTTTGAAAAGATGCGCGATAAAACTTATTGACTAATCACACAAAAGAAAATTACTTATCCTACCTTTATCCAATAGCAAATTAAGAAAAACGGCAAGGAGTTGAAAGTCAGCCTTCTCTATATTTATAAGAAATTTGCTCATATAGGTAAATTGAGTTCTACCCATACTTTTATAACTAACGAATGAAGTTGTTTAACTTGCGGTGGTGTTTTATACTGTGATTTTAAGTTATCTTCTTCCGGTAAATCAAGTATGTAGAATCCATATGCCCATGTAAGAAAAATTGAATCGAGTAGTATCAAATTAATAATGTAACTTCATTAATTAAATCTAGGGTATTTATAGAATGCTGAACTACAAAGGAAACCCTTTCTGTTGCAGAATTAGCACGGCGGCTACAGGAGCAGATTGGCATACTAACAGTTGCTACATATAATTTTTAAGAAAATACCACCACCGAAGATCCAAATCTGATTTTCTCACTTGATATGGAATTTATAATTTTGTATGTTACTCCACAATCAGGGATACATATTTAATTGGAGCAATTATGGCTGTTAAAGCTGCAGAAATACGTGTAAAAATTGAATCGGATACAAAAGCAAAGGCACAACGAATTCTCAAAAAAGTTGGGATGACTGAATCTGAAGCAGTAAGAATATTTTTCCGAAACCTTGTGAGCAGGAAGGAATTTCCACTTGAGCTGAAGGTTCCAAATGAGGAAACGGTTAATGCTATTTATGATGCTCGTAGTAAAAGGAATTTGTCAAAAGCCTACACGAATGTGGATGAAATGTTCGAGGATTTGAGTAAGTGAAATACTCAGTAAGAACTACCAAAACATTTAGACGAGACATTAAAAAAGTAACCCCCGGAAGTAAAAGACTCCTTAAACTCCAAGAGGTGGTTAGATTAATTGCTGCTGGTGAACCTTTGCCAAAGTCAAATAGAAACCATCAGCTTAAAGGAGAATATAAGGACTGTCTTGAATGTCATGTTGAACCAAATTGGCTATTGATTTATCGTGCTGAGGAAAACGAGGTTGTTCTGATAAGAACTGGTACACATTCAGAATTATTTAAGTAAATTATTTAATTGCGATAGTGCCGGCAAACAAGAATTCTATGTTCAAAAAAGCTAACTTAATCTCACAAAATTCAGAAACAAGTGAATGAATATTATTGTGGAGGTGGCGGGAGTCGAACCCGCGTCCGGGAATACCCCACATTAAACGTCTACACACATAGTTTGTTTTTTAATTTCGCCTCAGCAACTCCAGCAAACAGGATTTACCAAGACTAGCCCGCTAGTGTTTCGCCTCTTCTACGCAGACACTCGATTCGGCTATCGTACCTAACGGCGTTCATCTAATTCCCGGCACGAGAGGATTTAGCGAACGGCTGCGAACTTTTGGTTACGCAGCTAAAGCGTAATTATAATCGTCGTTTCTTTTTTGTTTCCGATGTTTAACGCGAATTCGGAGATCGCGGTGCGCAGTTCAATGATCAAATAGACCCGTCGAAGCCAATTTCACCCCCTTGCTCGTAATTCACAAATAACAAACTACAAATATCAAAAGGGGATATTACTTTGACCAAATAACATCGGGTGTTTTGTTCACGTAATTTTCATAACGCGAAAGAACAAATAACAGGTCAGATAACCTGTTCAAATATATCAAAATATTCTTACCAATTTCATCAGCACTTGCTAATTCAGCTACTCTTCTTTCCGCGCTGCGGCAAACTGTTCGCGAATAATGTAGTAATGCAGCGCCTTTCGTTCCCCCCGGTAAAATGAAATTGCTCAAATCAGGAACTATTGTATCGTATTTATCAATAAATTGTTCCAGTCTTTCAATCATTCTATCATCGGTTCGAACAATATTACCGGAATTCTTACCTGAGTCTACAACAGTTGCAAGATCGGCGCCAAGGGTAAACAGATCGTTTTGAATAACACTAAGTATTGTATTTACTTCATCATTACTTATTTCACTAACTGCAATTCCGAGAGTTGCATTTAGCTCATCAACGGTTCCGTAGGCTTCAATCCTGCTGTTATGCTTTGAAACCCGGCCGCCCCTGAAAAGTGAAGTAGTGCCTTCATCACCGGTTTTGGTATAAATTTTCATTTCTATGCGCCTATGTCTTTTAACTCAAACCGGACTTCTTTTCCGTTGATGTTGATCTTACCTTCTCTCAATTTTTCAACATGCTTGCGTCGCGCATAACCAAGTCCGACAAAACTATTATACTTAGGCGACTGAACTACTGTGGTGATAACCCCTAGATTATCCCCGTCGTTATTTTCGAGTTGGTACGATTCTCCGTTAAACTCGAATTCATCAATAAAAATGAAATGTTTTAATTCTCGTTGCACTTTATCGTAAGTATCAAGTCGGGCAATAACTTCCTGACCGATATAACATCCTTTTGTATGTGACACATCGTTTATTACATTAGCTTCATGCGGATTGAAATTATCGTTCAACTCATTTGGGTACGAAGGTATACAGTTCTCAACCCTGAAAACGTTGTAAGCCCGTTCGCCGACTAATGAAAAATCAAACACGCTTTTTTGTGTTACAAAATGCTCAACCAACTTTTGTTCTGATTCTTTGTCAACAATCAAAATAAATTTTTCGATATCCTTGTTAAGCTTAGTCCTTATTACCTTGCCTCTAATTCCTTCGATATCAACTTCCATAATATTACTGAATGTCAAAGAATCAATACAACTTCCGCACAACAGGGTAAGATACGATTCAGCCTGAGGACCTAATACTTCGAAAACACATTTCTTATCCGAGATATTAGATACGTTCACATCTTCCGATATTATATACCTGTCTATCCAGCGTTCCAATAGATTTACTTTATCTTTGTGCCCAATTAAATAAAAGTATTCACCGAAATTCAGAAAAACAGTTCTATCGATTATTCTGCCCTTCTCATTGGTAAACAAAGTAATCGTGTGATTATTTTCTTCTACCGAATTTATTTCATTTGTCGAAATTCTGTGAAGAAAATCTTTTACATCTTTGCCTGAAAGAAATATTACATTTGCAGGGAAATCTCTCAAACCTACCCCGTGAATCAATGCTTTATATTCATTGTCGGAATTGGTGTAGTATTGAAGTAACCCGTCTTGTTCGGATATTTCCGGGAACAATTCTTTATATTTTGCAGAAATTCTTTCCATAATTGATGCAGCTTATCCTTTCAATATTTACGGGTCCATCGACCCCTGTTGGTTACATATAACTGTCTCTGTTCGCTCCAGTAAAACGGAATAGAATCAAGCGGAGCGATTCTTAGCGAATCTTCGATAAACCTGTATTCAAGGTAATCAGGGAATTTATCGTCATTAACATTTGCCAAAGTACGTTTATGCGCAAGTCCAAGATAAGTCTCCATGAGATGCGGCGGTTCTTCAATTCCATCAACAAAGAAATAATTATAATTGCGATGTCCCGAAATTATTCCCGCTTCAAAGTTTAACTCGACATATTGCATATTCTTGCTTTTCCATCGTTTTAATCTCATAGAGTTAAATCCGCCATGAATAGGTACTTCAGATTCCCATAACACGTCAAAATTACCACCATCACATTTAAACAACGTAAGGAAAAAGAACGCGGTTCCAAGTTTGGTGCTGTCAAGATTAATAAAGCTTGATTCGTAACCTATAACATTTTTGCGTTCTACGAATCTTTCACCTTCCTTTGATTTTGCTATAACGGCAAAAACATACCTGGCGTTTCCTTTTGCATTATGGTAAATTACTGCAGCTTTCGGGACATTAAAAGTGTAAGTTCTGTCGAACTCAACTAGGTATGTTCCCGCAGGGTAATAATCCACTACATATTCCTGCAATGCAATAGTATCGCAAGGTGTTCGATTGTCCGCGAGTTCTTTTTCGCGTTCGATGTTATAACTGCGTAAGTTCTTATCTTTTCCCGCCGACACTTCCGGATCGCCGCCAGAGACTGATTCTTCACACGAGTATGAGAAAACACCAAAGATAAATAGCGCCAGGATTACTGCAAGCGCTATTATTAAAACTGTTCCTATAATTCTCATCGCCTGCTCCGAATAAATAGTTATAAATCTTCTATTTCAATTTGCTTACTTCATCCAGGAAATAGGCAGAAGCATAAATTCCACGCTCAAAATTCGATATATGAAAATGCTCGTTGGGTGAATGGATATCGTCGGTATCCAAACCCATTCCCATGAGTATAACGGGCGCCTTAAGCTGATTAGCGAATTCAACAACTATTGGAATAGAACCGCCTTCCCTTGTAAAAACATTTTTCTTTTTGAAAGCTTTTGTAACCGCTCTCGAGGCTGCCATAACGTACCGGTTATCAAACGAAGTGTAGAAAGGCAACCCGCCGTGTAATTCTTTTACTTCAACTTTTACACTTTTGGGAGCAATTGAAAGAACATATTTTTTAAATTCTCTGGCAATTGTTTTTGGATTCTGATTTGGTACCAGCCTCATGCTTACCTTTGCAGAAGCTTTCGAAGGCAGCACGGTTTTAGCGCCGTCACCGGTAAACCCGCCGATTATGCCGTTGCAATCAAGGGTTGGCCTTCCCGAAAGTCGTTCAATGTTTGTATACCCGGCTTCTCCCTGTAATTCTTTTACTTTTAATTCTTTTGCAAAAGCGCTGTCCGAAAACTTTAGCGCTTTATAGTTTTCACGCTCTTTCTTTGTTAGTTTCGCTACATCTTTATAAAAATTCGGAATTAATACCTTATCATTCCTGTCCTTTAATTTTGCGATTATTTTTGCCAGCTCGTTTATTGGGTTAGCAACAGCGCCGCCGAAACTTCCCGAATGCAAATCGCGGTTCGGGCCGGTTACAAATATTTCCATGAAGCAAAGTCCGCGTAAACCGTAACTAATTGTAGGTTTGTTCGGTCCGTAAAGACTTGTGTCGCTTATCATTACAGTATCGCATTTCAAAAGCTTTTTATTCTGCTTCAAAAATATTTCGAGATTCTTTGAGCCAATCTCTTCTTCGCCCTCAAAAATAAATTTCACATTGACTGGAAGCTTGCAGTTAGTTTTTAGGTAGGCCTCAACGGCTTTTATGTGTAAAAAATTCTGTCCTTTATTGTCGTTGGCGCCTCTTCCCCAAATTTTACCGTCTTTAATCTCAGCCTTGAACGGATCCGTTTTCCAAAGCTCGAGCGGATCAACGGGTTGAACATCATAGTGCCCGTAAATAAGAACCGTCGGTTTGCCCGGCGCTCCCATCCATTCGCCGGTTACAATCGGGTGCCCT
>JANQLA010000461.1 GCA_028280855.1 Melioribacteraceae bacterium | reverse complement strand
ACAGGCATATATTTTTCAATACCGGCTTTCGCATCGATATTTATAACCAGGAGATATGTGATGCCGATAGTCCCAGACGAACTTTTCGTCCTGCTAAATTTTACCTTTACAAAAGATTTACTGATAATGATAGTTTTTTCAATTCTAATGATAGCCGCTGCTATATCAATGATAAAAAATAATTCAAGTGAAAATAAAATAAGCAATTTGTCCGGCGTAGCTAAGTTCTCAGTTTTAGTCATCGAAGGAATTGTAGTTGGATTTTTAACAGGTTTTGTAGGAGCCGGAGGCGGCTTCCTGATAATTCCAGCGCTTGTATTGCTTACCGGGCTACCCATGAAAATTGCTGTTGGTACCTCTTTATTTATTATTGCCCTGAAATCAATTATAGGGTTTGCAGGAGACATGGGTACGGATGTTCAAATTGATTGGATCTTTTTAGCCATTTTTACTTCGATATCAGTTTCGGGAATGTTAATCGGGTCTTTTTTGTTACGATACATAAGCGGCAAAAAATTGAAACCGGCGTTTGGCTGGTTCGTTCTTGTAACCGGGTGTTTAATAATTATTCAAAACGTATTTATGCTTGGAGGAAAATAAATGAGCGGAATTTTCTCATCAATATTTGGAAATAATACTGGTCCTGTAAATTTGGATTCGGAGAGTTTTGAGCAAAAAATAACAGAAGATAAAGAGGCTGTTCTACTGGACGTTCGTACGTCGTCAGAAAACATCGAAGCACGGATTCCTAATTCGAAGTTGATTGATATTTCAAATCCGAATTTTCTGAATGAAATAGAAAATCTCGACAGGAACAAAAGTTACTATGTCTATTGCAGAAGCGGTAACAGAAGTTATCATGCGGCCAAGGCAATGCTTCAGATGGGATTCGAAAAAGTTTTTAATCTTGCCCCGGGAATAATCGGATGGCGTGGACAGCTGGAAACCGGAAGTTAATAATATACGAGGGAAAAATGTTTTTTAAACACATTTACGAAAAAGGATTAGCACATGCCAGCTATTTGGTAGGCTGCCAGGCAACAGGGGAAGCAATTGTGATCGATCCTAAAAGAGATATCGATGACTACCTGCAAATAGCCGTGCAAGAGAAACTTAAAATTACACATGTTACTGAAACACACATTCATGCGGATTTTCTAAGCGGTACGCGTGAGTTAGCAAATGCTACAGGCGCTAATGTATTACTATCCGGTGAAGGCGGTGAGGATTGGAAGTACGCTTATGAACATAAGCAGCTAATGAACGGCGATGTTTTCAATGTGGGTAATTTGCGATTTGAAGTAATGCATACTCCCGGACATACACCTGAACATATCAGTTTCCTATTAACGGATACTGCTGCAAGTTCGAAACCGGTTATGATATTTACCGGGGATTTTATTTTTGTTGGCGACGTTGGCAGACCTGATTTGCTTGAGGAGGCAGCCGGGTACACGGGAACTAGTGAGATAGGTGCAAAGCAAATGTTTGAATCCATAAAGAAGTTCAAAAAGCTTCCTGATTTTGTCCAGGTGTGGCCGGCTCACGGAGCGGGCTCGGCTTGCGGCAAAGCGCTGGGTGCAGTTCCTTCGTCTACAGTCGGTTACGAAAAAATTGTTAACTGGGCATTAAATATTAGTGACGAAAGTAATTTTGTTAAAAAGCTTTTAGATGGGCAGCCTGAGCCTCCAAAATATTTTTCGATGATGAAAAAACTAAATAAGGCGGGAGCTGATTTGTTAAATGGAATTCCACAGCCTGCAAAACTATCTGTAAATCAATTAAAAGAAGCTCTTGAAAAGAAGATCACTTTAGTTGATACCCGTAATAAAAATACCTTTGCCGAAGGGCATATTCCGGGCTCGCTTAATATTCAGAACAATTCTGCGTTTAGTACATGGGCGGGATGGATGCTGAATTACGATCAACAGTTTTTACTTATTGCCGATGATAACAGTATTAATGACTTGACAAGAAAATTAATAAGAATTGGTCTGGACAACATTTACGGCTATTTTAACAACATCGATGCCTGGACTGATGAGAGCCATAAATTGGAATTTGTGAATCAAATTTCGACCTGTGATTTAAAAGGGAAGATAGACACCGGTGAAGACTTTGAAATTATTGACGTAAGAGGAAAGACGGAATTCGAAGAAGGACACATAAACGGCTCTAGAAACATTCATGCAGGATTTATTGGGGATAGCCTGGATACGTTAGACACGGAATCGGAATATATTCTTAGCTGCGCCGGAGGTGATAGGTCTAGTACGGCATTAAGTCTGTTGCTTAAGCACGGGTTCAAAAATGTTTATAATCTCACGGGAGGTTATAACGCCTGGAAGGTTGAACATGCAAATTGCAATAAGACGAAAGAAACTGTAGAAGCTGTATAATTAAACAACTAGACGGAAATGAAAATCGGTTCCCCTGATAATATTATATTGTTTGACGGTGTTTGCAATTTGTGTAGCGGCACCGTCGCTTTTTTAATAAAGATTGATAAAATGCAGAAACTATACTTTTCTCCGCTGCAATCCGAGTACTCAGAAAAAATATTGGGCAATAAACAGTTAACCAAAATTACCGATCCTGACACAGTGGTTTTTATAAATAAATCACGTCATTATTATCAATCGGATGCGATATTACAGGTCTTCGGCATTATGTCGTTTCCCTGGAAGCTGATGTATTATTTTAGATTCTTGCCCAAGAAATTTAGAGATTTCGTTTATAATTTTATTGCCTCAAACAGGTATAATTGGTTCGGGAGAAAAGATGCTTGTATGATGCCCTCACAAGAATTAAAAAATAGATTTCTTTAAATCATTTCTTTTTAGCTTTCCTTCTGATGAGTAATAAAAGTATTTTTGGTATTTTTGTTGCTTAATTAAAAGCTGGTTTAATGTTTTTCGTACTTGAACATACCGACGTTAATTCGAAAGCCAGGGCAGGTATAATAAATACGGATAACGGAGTTATTGAAACTCCCATCTTT
>JANQLA010000432.1 GCA_028280855.1 Melioribacteraceae bacterium | reverse complement strand
TCATCATAAACAGCGACTCCTTTTTCCCAAACCCAACGATAATTTTTATCCTTTGTAATTATTCTATACTCTAATGTAAATTGTTCTTGTTTATTTATTGCGTCCTGCACCCTTTCTCTAATCGTCTCTAAATCTTCCGGGTGAATAAGGTCTGAATATGATACAATTTCATTATTTACAATTTCTTCAGGATGATAGCCAGTTAAATCAAAACACCCGTCGCTTATAAATTCCATAGTATAGTTTTTATCAGATTTGCACCTGTACGCAATTCCGGGTAAATTTTTAAACAAAGTGGAAAGGCTTCTCTCATTTTTTCTAATAATATTTACGGCTTCTTCGTGTTCTTTTTCTATTTTAATTTTCTTTAGCGCGAAAGAAATGTCCGATGCTGTTTCTTCTACCAGCTTAATTTCCTCCTCTTTAAAAAAGTTTGTCTCATCGGCGAATATATTCAGCACTCCTATGATCTTTGCTCCTAAGAAAAGAGGTGAGAATATGCCCGATGAATAATTTCTCTTAATATATTCTTCTTTAAAACGAGAATTTATTTCTTCATCTGAAAAATCATTAATTGCTATTGATGCTGCGCTATTCATAACTTTAATATAAGGTTCGGAATTATCTTCCAATTTTTTATTAATAATTTCCAGGAACCCAAGCTCATCACCTTGTTGCGCTTCTACTTGAAGGGAGTTTTCTTCCGTGTCAATAAGACCTATCCAGGCGAACTTAAATTTTCCGAAATCAATTATTACCCTGCATATTTGATCGAATAAATAAGCCCTGCTTTCGGATCTGAGTATAGTTTGATTTACCTGGCTTAAAGTTGCATACAGTCTTGCCGCTCTTTCAAGTTTCTTCTCAGATTCCTTTCGCTCCGATATGTCTCTAATAATGCTTTGGAAATATTTATTCTCACCGACTTTTATTAATCTTGAGCTTACCTCAATAGGAATTTTTTGTCCTCTCCTGGTAACGTGCATGCTTTCAAAAGTTTTACCATTTTCTTCCAAAATCTGTTTCATTATTCCATTAATCTCGATTTGGGCTTTAGAAGCTCTTAAATCACGGATATTAAGTTGCTTTAATTCTTCGTAAGAATAACCGTAAAACGACGTTGCTCTTTCATTTGCCTCTATCAACATGCCGTTCATATCTATCAACAGAATAACATCGTTTGCGTATTTGGTCAGATTCTCAAATTGTATCGCAAGCTTATTTCTCTCCTGTTCCAGTTCATATTGTTTTTTATAATAAACAGAGTTTTGATACCTCCAAATCGAATGAATGACTCCGCCGGAAGTAATTATAATAAAACCAATAATCAGCACGATGCTCAATGTCATTGAACGAACCTGTGCAAATATTTCTTCCGCATCGACCTTGGTAACCATGAACCAATTCGATTCGGGAACATTTTTAACATTTGCAAGAACTTCAACATTTCTATAATCTTTTCCCTCAACTAATCCTTCAACACCAAGCGCTGCCATAGCCGCAGGTAATTCGGAATTAGTAATAGGAATCCTTAAATTCAGCGCCGTATTTTCTACGTGTCTTAATTCATTCAGAAAAAGAATATCGTTTTCTTCCTGCCGGATGAGTAATGATTCGGATGTCCGGCTAGGGGTAGGCCAGCTTTGAATCAGCGGGTACAGGAATTTATGAGGGTCGATTTCTATTACAAGTGCAGCTATATTGTTGAACTGTTCCTGGAAAGGAATAACCATTGTCATATGAATTTGATCGTTGGAATCTTTGTGAAGATCGGAAAAGTAAACCTCGCTTATTTTAAATGATTCATTGACCCACGCTGACAGGATGCTGTCGCAGCTCGTACCTTTTTCATCAGATGATAACAGTAGTTTGTGATCGGGTGTAACCAGGTAAACTTTTCTGTAATCAAAATATTTGTATATTGAATTAAACCACTTAACGAATTTTTTTCTGTTCTCGATATTATCCGGGTTTAATGTAAATTCCTTAATATCATCGAGTATAAGAAGGTTATCTCTCAGGAATTTTGAGTCCCCGATTCTTTCTTTTCTCCATTCCAGAATTTGATTTACTTTTAGTTCTGTTATTGCAGAAAGCTCGGTATACTTTTCTTTTTTCAGATCATCTTTGCTGTTGTTATAATAAATAACGCCCGTAATTATTAGTATGTTGGTAAGTATAATAAAGTAAATGAGGTATTTATAAGGAAATGAAATATTCATGACATTGTGATCTTTTTTTGTCAAAAATAAGAAGTGATTCGTTTAGTTGCAACTAATATAAATTTAAAAAAATATATTAGCAATAAATAATATAATTAAGGTAAACTTATTTGTATAGCAATCGTATAAACTTTGTATTACATCATCCTGTAATTATGGAAAGAGTTGAACAAGTTTAATACACAAGCAGATGAACAAATTAGTTGTGTTTTTCAATATCCGGTCCTATAAAATCATTTGTGTGATGCAGAGCTAGATAGACGGAGAATAATGAAGTATTAGCAGGTAATTATATGAGTAAGATTTTAATGATACTGAAAATAAAATAGTTCTACAACCATAATTGTTATTTCTCTTCCCTATCCACTTGTGAATATTTAAAGATTTTTATGCTAAACTTTTTAATCGCTCCTGACGCCGTGTCATAGCTTTATTAAATCGCCGCAGTTCGTTCTCGGTTTCAGGGATTATTTCGGGCGCTTTGACGGGGCTGCCGTTTTCGTCAACACCCACAAAAGTAAGGTAAGCAGAGTTTGTATGACGTCTTGTTCCCATGGTGTGGTTTTCCGAAAATATTTTTACTCCGACTTCCATTGATGTATTGAAAGCGCGATTAACCGAAGCGTATAAAGTTACAACTTCACCGAGCTTTACCGGGTGGTGAAAATCAATCCGGTCGACCGATGCAGTTACACAGATCTTGTTCGAATGCTTATACGATGCAAGGGCGGCGCAAATGTCTATCCAGTGCATCAACTGTCCGCCAAGTAAATTGCCAAGCTGGTTTGTATGGTTTGGAAGAACCAACTCGGTCATTGTTACTATTGATTCCTTTACGGTTTTTGCAGCCACTAGTTATTACCGGCTAAAATTGTTTCCTGCAATGAGGCCAGTTCAACCGCATACCGATGATCAGGATAGCGTGCAAGAAAATCGGCTATATCGTTTAACACTTCACCGCGACGGTTCTTATCGTTTTCTATCTGAATTTTATTGTACAATGCCAAAGGCGCGTACTGCGTATCATGATAAGTTTCCGCAACTAATCCATAGTAATCTATTGCCGCATTCAGGTATTCCATTTTTTCGTAGATTACCGCGCTCCTGTATTCTTTTTGCGCGAGCTTATCGTTGAGCTCCGCTATCTTCTTTTCCGCCTCTTCAACTTTTGGGTCAACCGGAAAGTAGTCTATAAAAGCCTGGTATTCTTCAATCGCTTTCTTGGAATAAACCTGGTCAAGCTGGTACGGCGGTGATAGCAGGTAGTAAGATTCGGCAAGCATATACTGGGCTTCGGGAACAAAAGGGCTGGCGGGAATATCGCGTATTAATTTGCTGAATTCATAGGCAGCTAATAAAAATTGTTCACGTTTCATGTAAGTCATGCCGATGTAGTATTGGGCGTCGTCGTTAATAACACTGGCAGGGTACTGAAGTATAATGGTCTGAAGTTCGTTTAATACTATTTCATAATCTTCTTCGTTATATAATTCCATTGCATAGTCGAAGTGCTCCTGGGGCGTCATTGTAGAAGTATCTCGTGCACCTGAGCATCCAATGATTAGCAAAATAATAAATAATGCGGCTAACGCTTTCATATTTGTCCGTTACTAATTCTAAATTTTTCGAACATTAAAGCTAGTTAAAAAAGCCGAGGCGTCAAAAAGTTCCGTTAAGCAGTAAAACAAAGCCGTTCTAAATAATACCAATTATCTAAAAGAGAAAAAAAAGGATCTTTCTAATTTAACTTCCAAGCGGTAATTTTATAATATCTTTAAGGGCATTTGTATGGTTATCAATATTTTGATTTTAGCAGACAAGTACTTATTCGGTTGAGTAAAGGTGAATTGAGTTAGGATTATACCCTGAGAATAGAAATATAATATGCGCAGATGCTAATAATTTTTGTCCTGTCCTTTATGATTTTGGTATTAAAATCACACATTTCAAATAGATACTGATCTTACATAGTTTTATACACAAATCAGACGATAAAATGAAAATCATTCTGCAATTATTTTTACTAACAGCTTTACTTGTAAGTACTAACGATGCGCAAAAAAAAGAAACTGTTCATATTGATGAGTACGATAGTTTTTTGCACAAGGCTAAAGTCAAATATTTAGAACAAACAACTGATGGTTATAGTGTGAAAAAGGATTTAGATAAAAAGGATATTGATGAAATTAAGCGCATCGTATTTCTTACACGAAGAAATGGATCTCCTACCCTAGTAAATTATTTTGCAAAAGAAACGGAAAATTTACAAAACCAATATGAAGGAAAGCCCAAGAAGTATAAACAAGAATTTAGATTTACTAAAAAGCGAGTTGAAGAGAAGTTAATGAAGTTATTGAAAAATAGTATACCTTCATTAGAATACAAACTTATAGATAACTATATAATGATAAAGGGAAGAATTTTAAGCATCACTAAAGCTCATGAAACTATAGACCCCGATGTTCCCATGAAATTTCATATAAATTTTTTTCAAATTAAGGTTGAGGATGTAATAATTGGTAATAAAAACATTAAATCTGGTGATGTAATTAGTATGTACTATTTATTAAATACAAGTGAATCTATACCACATTCTTATTTTGACAAGCTACCTACAGATTCTTTTATTTTTAGGCTGAGAGATAAAAACCAACCTGAGGGATCAAAATTTAAATTCGGTTTACCCTCCAAAGCTTTTCCAATCTTAGATGGATATGTTTACGATTCGCAAGAATACTTCGAGAATGGAAGTAAAGTTGAATGGAAGATACTTCAAGAAGTTTTTGCAAAAACTATTAAAAACATTATCGAGTAGTGTGGGATGCTATGATATCTAAATCTATCTTTGTATTTGTATTACTCCTTTTTGTTGAACTGAGTGCACAATCTATGTATTATGAATACAAGGGAAGTGAAATGTTGCCATCATGAGTAGTTAAAGTGGCTTGGAAAAAAGATACAATAAATATCGGTAAAATTTCAAATGTGGTTCTACCTTCTGACATAACTGCTCCAATAAATAGTCCAGTTTATCCGTTTCAAATTGGTAGCCGTAAACTACTAAAATAGTTCCTTTCACAATTACCGGGCAAAGTTAAGGAATAGTTAGAACCGAAATAATATTCAACGATTGGGTGAATTACGGATTCTATTTGACAGTAAATGATACTTGGAAAACAAGCAGTAAAATAAAGACGTTCTAAATAATACCAATTATCTAAAAGAGAAAAAGAAAGACCTTTCTAATTTAACCTCCAAGCGGTAATTTTGTAATATCTTTAAGGTCATTTATATGGTTAGCAATATTTTGATTTTAGCAGACCAAAGTACTTCTTCGCTTGAGTAAAGTTAAATTGAACAGGAATTATATCTCCTTAATGGAAATTAATTATGAATGTAATTCTGAGGAGTTCGCCGATGTTTTTATATGAAAAAAAATTGCTTTCCCACACATAGTATTCAAACACCATAGACAGTTTATTAAGGGGAACACATTGCATTTATAGGCAGTTCACCTGCGAAATTAAAGAATAAATAAATAGTCTTATATAAATTACTTAGGAATAATTCTAATTATTCATCACTACTATTTCAATTTTAGCAGCTATTAATTTATATTCATTAAACTGGAGAAGAATTATGACGAGAACAATTTATTTTATTTTATTTCTTTCAACATTGATTACATCTCAAGACAAACAAAACTATCCAGAGGCAGTTATGGATTTTATGAAAAAGGTTGAGAGATATAGCAAAGCAAAATTACAAAATGGAAAGCTTCCGGTGAGTTTTAAAGAAGAGGATACTGAAACATTATTGCGGAGTTACTACCATGCTATTGCAACCGATTACGTAAAGTACATGCAGTTTACAAAGAATAAAAATATCCTTAGTAAAAAAAATAAGGAAGATGTAAAATTTGGATATTTTATCAAACTTATTAAAGAGCAAATTACGGCAAAATATTCCGAAAGATTTTTAAAGATTATATCATATCCTAATTATATAAAGGGAAAAATAATTAGTAAAAATGAGGGACCATGGATTGATCCTTCTAATGGTGCACAATATACAGAAATCATCTATTCAGTATTAATTGAAGAGGTTATAAAGGGAAGAAACTTAAAGGAGGGAGATAGAGTAGAGATTAGTGTAATTAATCTTGGTGGAATAGCAGAATTTGGAATTGAAAAATCTTACTTTATAAATTTGCTACCGATTACCGACACAATCAAAAAAGGTGCGCCGAAATATACAACTACTATTTTTGATGACGGCAATAAAGGAAATTATCCAATCATTGATGGTAAAGTTTATACTCCGAATAATTTTTTTGGAATTGGAGAGCTGACAGATTGGAAAAGTTTTAAACAAAAATTTGAAGAATCGTATATAATTAGTAGCGAGAGTAGTCATGAATAAATTACTTGTTTATATCCTATTTACTTTCGCTATTCACATTAACATAGCAGCCCAATCACCAAATCAAAAATACTATGTCTTAATTAATAATGTCCTTACAGGTGTAAAGATCCAACCACCATATACAAGTAATCAAATTATAAAATGGTCAAACAGTTCCTCGAATGCTATCCCTGTTGAAATAAATTTGCAAATTTGCCCAAGTGAATTAAATGTTTCAGAAGCGAGAAATTTAATAGAAGGTGGAAGAGATATTTGGACTAATATTAGTGGAGGGTGTTATGGATTTATAGAACCTGATCCAAATTTCCCATTAAATAGTGTAAGAGTAATGTTTACTCAATCCGAACAAGTTATTTTAGGTGGAGGAGGAAGTGTTGGAAGCACTGGGGCGCTCACAGTGCACGCCGTCGAAAACGGGCAAATAGTTTCATTTACTACAAATGGACAAAATCAGGGTATTGGTAGAACCGAAATAATTATTAATGATTGTGCTAATTTCAATTATTATTGGGACCACGATGATACAAAGGTTTTCGACAGTGATATAAGTCTGAAGCAAGTGTCAATGCATGAATTTGGCCATGTGATTGGACTTAGTCACAATGATAATTCAAATGCTATGATGTATGAATCAATTAATCCTAGCGAACCTTATAAACTAAATCTTGCATCTGAAGATATCAATGCTGCAACATATCTTTGCGGTTTAACGACCGGTGGTACAGGTGCCATTACATTTTCACCGGCACCGGGAACTTACAGTATTGATGAGGGTGAAAGGCTTGAAATCCAGATGAGTACAACTCTGCCGGATGCGAAATATATTTGGTATAATAATAAGGGTGGTGAATTCAGTACATATGTATCAACTTGTGAAGAATTACCTGAATGCACGCCAACTCACGTTCAACAAAGATATGGTTGGTATAATTCTAAACCAAGGTTTTATAATGGTGGCACATTTGCCGTAAAAGCGGCAGTTGAAAAGAATGACGGTACTTTTACGACTCCATCGGATTGTGGAATTTGGACAGTCGATGTGGTTACAGGTATAGAAGATTATTTATTTATTTACGATGGTCCGGATGTAATATTCCCCAATTACCTCTTTATATTTCGTGAAAATTTTATTGATAACTACCCTTATGGAGATTACATTGTTGGAAATACAGTTTGGAGTTTATATGCATTCCATTCAGGGGGAGAGTATTATTTAGGCATTCCCCAATGGTTTGATGATTTACCGACCGGGTATTGTTGGCAAAGGGACGCAAACGGCAACGTAGTTGCAGAAGTAAGGGTATCCGGCATAGATAATGACAATACGTATCATGTAGGCAGAAAAACTGTTGGTATTTCCGGTGTTCCCGGACCTACAACAAGCGGAACTTTGACATCTGACGAGGTATGGTGCGCTACTACTTCTATTTATGGCGATGTAATAGTACCTGCCGGGATTACATTAAGGATTGAATCAGGTGCTAATATAACATTCTATAATGGTTCCTCTCTAATTGTAAACGGAAGTCTTGTTGTAGATGGCGGAACTACTTATTATAACTTTTTAAGCCAGAATACCTCTACCCAGAACGGTATTAAAATTAACGCAGGCGCAACGGCAACAATTTCATATGCCGTAATTACAAACGGTTATTACGGTATATATGCCAATGAGGATGATGTAAATATTTACAATTGCAATATATCGGGATGCAAGTACGGCATTTATCTATACAATACAGATAGTTATCCAAACGATATATGGATTCAAAATAACAGGTCGTATGATAATGAATTTGGTATAGTGCTTTACGGTTCTTCTCCGATAATTAAAGGAAATACTCTTTATAATAATTGGAGGGGTGTTGGGTGTGCGGATATGTCTTCGCCTTATTTCGGCGGAGTTTCTTCAGGCAGGGGAGAGAACCATATTTACAATAACGACATTGGTGTTTATGCATATAACAATTCGAATCCTTTCCTTGGAAGAAATTCATGCACGACTAATGGGGGATATAATAAAATTGAAAACAACGTAGAATACGAATTGTTTGCGCACACAAACTGTTACATATTAGCAGAAAACAATTGGTGGGGTACATCCACTCCAAGTGCAAGCAAGGTTTACGGTTACCTGGATTGTACGGTTGATTTTGATCCCTGGTTAACCTCACCTCCGGCAATGCTTGCAAAAAATAAGATGATTTCACCCGAAGAGCAGGTATTTAATGATAATCTTTTGAAAATCAGCGCTGAAGAACCAAAGAAAACAGGAGTCAAGGTTTATGATTACGATGAAGAATGGCCGATTGAGTGGAAATTGCTTTATGCAAGAAATCTAATTGATGTAAAGGATTACAGCTTTGCTTATGAGATCTGTAAGGAAATTATCAATAATGAACCGAAATCCGAATTTGCTCTATATGCCTTAGATCTTTTAAATAGAGCGGGTCGTAAATTGGATAAAAGTCAATTTGAATCGGACTTAAATACAATTTCCAACAGAAAGCATAAATATAAAATTAATGGTTATGCCGGTGTTTTAAATTCATCCAAAGACAAAAGCACTAAAGCGACTAAGTTGAATAAGATACTTAATGATTACAAAAACAAAGAAGTTACGGAGTACGCACTTTTCGAATTGTTCTTACATTACTTTCACTCAGGCAACAATCAAAAAGCTACGGAAAAAATAGCAAAAAGAATATTAAGGGATTTTGCCAATTCGGAAATTGCCAGGTTGGTACAATCTCATCTGGGTGATTCTGCTCCCACGCTTCACAAAAAGAACTTAGGCAATGATGATTCATTGCCGACGGTAATTACTGAATTTAAATTATTGGGTAATTTTCCGAACCCGTTTAACCCCAGCACCAATATTACGTTTGCATTACCGTTTGCATCAAATGTTGTTCTCAAAATATTTGATACTATGGGCAGGGAAGTTTATCGAACAGCCCTAGACGGTCTTTCAGAGGGCGTTCAGCAAATTACCTGGAATGGTAAAAATAATAGCGGCAATATTGTGGCCAGCGGAACTTACATTTATACTTTAGATGTAGTTGGTAGTGGAGACAAAGCAAAATCTTACAAGGCTTCATCAAAATTATTGTTTATTAAATAATTTTTTCACCTCAGTCAACTAAGTTGGCTGAGGTTTTCCTTTATGATAAAAATCACATTTGTAATCTGCTTAATCATATTTAATGCTGTTCCGCTGATAGCGGAGAACCCCGATACAACTTTCAGGAAGATTATTAATAATTCAATATCGATTAGAGAAGCGTGTTCGGTATTAGATGTTAATCCTGCAATCCTGGCATCAATCATTTTTGTTGAAAGAACTAATAATTATTCCTGGGAAGACAAATCAATAGACAACCTGCTGGCTTACGGTGGTGTAAATAGCTCAATAGGTTTCTGCCAGGTAAAAATAAAAACCGCCTATTGGATTGAACATAACTATACAGATTCAACATTACTATATTACCCAGGTCGTAAGTATCACGGTTTATTGAATATTAGCTCAAGTAAAACAGAATTGGTTAATAAACTCAATAACAAATCAAAAAATATATTTTACGCAGCAGCGTATTTAAGAATGATGTGTTCCAGGTGGAGTTCTGTTTACGACATCAGTAGCAGGCCGGATATTTTAGGAACATTATATTCAACAGGTCTATTCAAAAGTGATGGTACGGAAAGGCTTCCCAATACAAATCCTTCCTCAAATGATTTTGGCCGAGAAGTTCTGAAAGTATATCCAAGATTCTACAATTTATTTGCAGACTAATTGCAGTATTAAGCAACTGCCTTAAGACTTTTTTAAAAAAATTTTCTCAAAATTATTTTATGCCCTCAATGCAAAAGTAACTGAGTTTATCTATTTTACTGCATTCCTAAATTCATCTTGGTATGCTACATGAACGAAACCAAAGTAACAAAAGAATACAGCTTTGAGCCTGAAAATACCTGCAAGTCAAAATGGACGTTTGAACTTGAAAAAGTAGCAGGTTTGTGGTTGATACAATCATTAAAAATTAATGAACGGGCAGCGCCCAAAGGCTGCGAAGGCCATCCGAAATCATTGGAAATACTGCTCAAAAACAGGCCGGTTAATTCGATAGATGTTAATGCACTGGCTGATTCTTATTGCGATAAAGATATATCATGCAGCCAGGTTTTGGCAAAATGCATAAATCAGCTAAAGGAAGATTTCGGGAAATAAATGGATAAAGAGGAAGAGCTTTTCTTAAAGATTACCGGCGAGATGTCAAAAATTGATCCGGATATCCGGCCTGGAAAAATGATGTCGGCGCCGGGCATTAAATATAAATCAAAAGTTTTTGCATTTTATTATAACCGGGAAATGGTTTTCCGGCTGGGTAAAGATTTTGATCCGGGGTCCGAAGGAATAACGGAGTTCGGCTACTTAAGCCCGTTCAAAAATAAACCTCCCATGAAAGGCTGGCTGCAGATAGGGAACAAGTATGACCGGAAGTGGCTTACACTTGCGAAAAAAGCATATCAATTAATGAAAAAAGAAATCGGCTAATTTGGAGAAAGGACATCTATGAAACGACTATTATTCTTTGTCTTAACGGCTTACTGTATTAATATTAATTCAACGGAAAGTAATCTTAGGCAAAAAGCAGTAGAGCTGGCGCAAAAGTTTATAATTGTTGATACGCACATTGACTTGCCTCTGCACTTGCGTAAAACGTGGATAGACGTTACCAAACAGCGAACGAAAGGCCAGATGGATTATCCACGTGCTGTTAAGGGCGGGCTGAATGCTCCTTTCATGTCGATATACGTTCCCCCCCGTTTGCAAGGAACGCCTAAAGCGAAGGCATACGCCGATACACTGATTGCCAAAGTTGAAAAGTTGGAACGATTGTACCCGGATAAATTCAAAATTGCGAAATCTGTTAACGATGTGCTTAAAAACTTTGATGCCGGAATTATTTCGCTTCCGATGGGAATGGAAAACGGCGCCCCGATTGAGAACGACGAACTGCTTCAATATTACTACGATAAAGGAATTCGCTATGTTACACTGGCGCACGGCAAATGGAATCACATTTGCGACTCATCTTACGATGAAGAACGAAAGTGGAACGGACTGAGCCCCTTTGGCAAAAAGTTAATCGGAAAGATGAATCGCATTGGTATAATGATCGACATTTCGCATGTAACCGATGAAACGTTTTACCAGGTGATTGAACTTACAAATACCCCGGTCATTGCCTCACATTCATCGTGCCGTTATTTTACACCCGGGTTTGAACGCAATATGAGCGATGATATGATAAAGAAACTAGCTGCAAACGGCGGTGTAATTCAGATCAATTTTGGATCGGATTTCCTGGATAAAAATTACAGGGAGCGTAAAAAGAAATACCGTGCGAATGTTAAAGTTTTTATGGATGAACATCAGCTTGAGCGCAACGATCCAAAGGTGAAAGAGTACAGGGAAAATTATCTTAACGAGAACCCTGTAGGTTATTCAACTGTTCAAAAAGTTGCTGATCACATAGACCATGTTGTAAAATTGGTTGGCATTGAGCACATAGGACTCGGCTCTGATTTTGACGGAGTAGGCGACACACTGCCTACGGGACTTAAAGATGTATCGATGTATCCAAATCTAATTTACGAACTACTCAAACGTGGTTACTCCGAAGATGATATCGAAAAAATCTGCTCGGACAATATTTTAAGAGTTTGGAAACAGGTTGAAGAGTATGCTGCCGAAAATTAGAAGCCTGACATTTTCAAATAACTCAATGCGCATTTGACAAATTAGCAGTTTGTTAAAATACATAATCTAAAATTGCTGCATCTACCTTTTTCAGGACGAGGCACCAAAAACCAGCATCCAAGCTGTCAGTATCCTCTTCATATCCCTTTGCCCTTAAACTGCATTAGAATTATCTTGCAAATAAAATTCCCGTTGATACAACCATTCTCCTGCACAAAAGGTCTAACCGGTTAATTGCGTATGAAAATAAAAGATTCAGAACTAATACTAAACGCTCAAAAGGGTGATATGCAGGCTTTCGAAGAATTACTGGAAAAGTACGACCGATCGGTTATGAACATTGCTTATTCTTACAGGACTAATGAAGAGGATGCGAAGGACATATACCAGGAAGTATTTATGCGTGTCTTTAAAGGACTTCGAAATTTTAAATTTAACAGCGAGTTTTCAACCTGGTTGTTTAGAATAACCACGAACGTTTGCATTACGTATCATCGCAGAATGAAACGACATTCTTACGACTCACTTGACAAATCAATTCCCGGCGGCGAAGAGGAAAGTCTTAAAATATCGGAAACGATTGAAGGCGAGGAGCAGACGGACTCGGATACTATTGGTGGAGATATTTCATCTCACATTTCTTCTGCGCTTGATCAATTGCCGCCACAGCAGAAATTGGTATTTACACTCAAGCATTACGAAGGATATAAAATTCGCGAAATAGCTGAAATGATTAAATGCTCCGAAGGAACTGTTAAACGCTATTTGTTCACGGCAACAAACAAAATGAGAGACAAGCTTAAACATATTGTCTAAAGGTTTTTATCATGGAAAAAGAAAAATTAAACGAGTTGATACATTTATATTTTGCAGATGAGCTGAGTGCGGGCGAGAAAGAAACTTTGCTCAACTATGTCAACTCATCCGGCGAAGCAAAAGCTGAGTTTGAAAGTATCAAAATGCTATACAGTGCATTTGCGGCTAACAAACCCCCAAAGTTCAGTGATGATGAGCTATTACAATCTCGCAGCGAGCTGCTTAGAAATATTCGGAAAGAAAAACTGAAGCCGTCTCTGATTGATAAACTATTTTCAATTTACGACG
>JANQLA010000385.1 GCA_028280855.1 Melioribacteraceae bacterium | reverse complement strand
TACTCGCATAAGCAAACATCGGTTATGATCAGCAATTCTTTCACTTGTTCTTTTATTGCACGAATTGCTTTTTGAATAATTCCGTTTTCGTTGTATGCATCCGATCCGACTTCATCCTTCTCTTCCGGGATACCGAATAGAATAACTCCCGGAATTCCCAGCGCTTCAACTTCTTTGCATTCTTCAACAAGAACGTCAATCGACATCTGGTAAACTCCGGGCATTGATTTAACTTCATTTTTTATTTTTTCGCCGGGTACAACAAACAAAGGGTAAATCAAATCATTTTTAGTAAGAGTTGTTTCACGCACAAGATCACGCACCTTTGGATTATAACGTAATCTTCTTAATCTTTGAGTTGGATAATTTGCCATTTTGTAACTCCTTCTTCGCAACTTTGCTTTTTAGTCACTAAAATTCAAAGGCACGAAGTAAATTAAAAAACATAGAGACTTTTGCTATCATGATAATTGCTGTTATAATAAAACTGTAATTATTTATGAGTCTTTATTTTGAGTATTCGCACCTTCGCGGCTAAAGGAATGCACGACTGCAAAGGATTTTATTTTGTTAAAAATCAGTTCCGAATTTTTTACGCAATCTCCAACCGAAATGCCTCCACGGAAATTACCTCCAATAAAAAATCCGGGATTTTCTTTCTCAAATTTATCAAAATAATTTTCGTGTTCTATATATCCTAAATTATACTGAGGAATTGCCTTATTCCACATTTGCTTTTTTTGAAATATCGGATTACCGGTTGCATTCATTATTTTTTTGAATTCGGATATAACATCATCAATCAACATATCTTCATTTTTGTCGAAAACATTAGCCATACGAGCGCCTCCAATAAAAATAGTAAATGAAGCGCTGTCATCAGCAGCACGGTTGGGAAAGATTGTTGAGCTCCAAATAGCTCCAAGGAAAATTTTCTCCTCTTTTGATGGAATTAAATACCCGAACCCGTCCAACGGCTGACCAATCTGATCTTTTTTGAATCCAACATATAATACCATAACCGGCGGGTAGTAAACGTCGTTCAGATGCCCTGCAAGATCTTCATCGAAGTTATCAAGCTTGCCGCTTAAATTATAAGCCGGCATGGTTGATAGTACAACATCACTTTCAATTGACGAACCGTCAGTACTTTTAATTAAATATTTTTCACCTGTCCTGGATATTTGATCGACGTTAAAATTATAAATAACATTCTTCAATTTTTGGGCAACAGCTTCCGGGAATGATTGCATGCCGTTTATAAACGAAAACATTTTGGCACTTTGCTTGGAATCTTCCGAACGTCGCTTTCTTTCTTTAGCTCCTTTTATCAATCCTTTTATCAATCCACCATATAGTTCTTCCAGCCGGTACAACTTCGGAAAGGCCGACTTAACGCTAAGCTTTTCCGGGTTGCCTGCAAACACACCGGATACAAAAGGGTCAATTGCATAATCCAGGAATTCATTACCCAAACGACGACGAACAAAATCAGCGATGCTTTGGTAATAACCGTCGGCAGATTTGCCAACGAATGGTTCCTTCATTAGCCGTAACTTAGCTTTTGTACTGAATAACTTTGACGTAAAAAATGCAGGAGGGCTTGTCGGCAAGGGAAGCAATGAATTGTTCTTTAAAATATACCTCTTGTTTGCCGATTCATTGGCGTATATCATCTCATTCTTAATAGCAACCTCTTCGGCAAGCTGACTTATTAGCGGCGTTGTTTCAAGTCCGCTGTTTGGTCCGAAATCCACAAGGAAACCGTCTTCAGAACTGGTTTGCATTGCTCCGCCGGGTTCGCTGCGCGACTCAACGACGGTAACATCGAATCCATCCTTTTGCAGCCAATAGGCTGTTGCTAGTCCCGAAATACCGGCGCCTATGACAGTAACTTTTTTACTCAATTAATTTCCTTCAATCTCATTTATTTTGTCGAGTACCAATTCTTTTAACGCTCTTATAAATATTGGACTGTCGTTAAGGCCTTCCATGACTATATAGTTTTTAATACCGACATGATCCGCAACTTCACGGTATTCAATATCAAGTTCAAACAGAGTTTCAATATGATCGGACACAAAACTAATGGGAATAATCAACAAATGGTCTTTTCCTTTTTCTTTCAATTCTTTGATCATATCATCCGTAGCAGGCTCCAGCCATTTTACAGGTCCAACTTTGCTCTGATAACATATATGATATTCATGAGAAAAATCACGGGCTTTCATTACCGCTTCCATCGTTTGTTTTATCTGATGATTGTAAGGATCGCCTTTCTTTACAAGGCTTACCGGCGTACCGTGGGCGCTAAAAACTAAAGTAACATCTTTTCGTATGTCTTCAGGAAACCTGTTCAGTGTCCTATCTATTCTTTCGTTAAGCGCCTCTATGTAGCTGGTTTGAGCCGGGTACTCTTTAATGTAATAAACTTTTGACGAATCTCCTTTATAATGTCTATTCCATTCATTAAATGACGAACCCATTGTTGTTATTGAATTATGCGGGTAGAGCGGAAGCAAAATTATTCGTTCGTACCTTCCTTCGGTAATACAGGCGATAGTATCCTCGGTTAACGGTTTCCAGTATCGCATTGCGATCATAACCGAAATATCGCGTTCTTCTTTTTGCAATTCTTCTTCGAGCATTGCCCTCTGTTTTTCAGTCCATTCGTTGATTGGTGATTTACCCCCAATCAATTTATAATCTTCTGCAACTTTCGGAGCGCGTCTTTTGGAGATTATCTTTGCAAAAAATTGCTGACCAATTGGAATTTTAAATATATCGGGATCGCGAAACAAGTTATAAAGAAACGGTTCTATTGTTTCTATAGAAGTGGGTCCGCCTAAATTTAATAAAACTACAGCTGTTTTTGACAATTGAATTCCTTTAATTCACTAAAATAATTATTACACAGTTCGGGAATACTTAGCAGTATCTTCTTTTCGTTCTAAAAATCCGTCAAAGTTCATAGCGACGTTGCGGATAAGTAGTCTCCCCATTTCGTTTACGGCCAGTTTCCGATTTGCAATGCTTGCTAGTCCGTCATCCACAACTTCCTTTAAATGTTCAATCCCCCATGCAAAGTATTCATCAAAGTTTATACCGAATTTGTGTTCAACATCATCAAAATCTAATTCGAAGTCGCACATAACTTTCATTATAACATGCTTGCGAAGTATATCGTCTTCATTCATTAAGTAGCCTTTGGTAATTGGGATAACTCCGTTGTCCAAAGCTTCATAGTACTCTTTCTCGGTCTTAAAGTTTTGTGCATAAGCGTTTCCAAGCTGTCCAATACTTGTTATACCGAATGCATATAAGTCAGCACCGGAATTTGTGCTGTAACCCTGGAAGTTTCTATACAACCTTTTTTCATGAAGCGCTTTAGATAAATCGTCCTCAGGCTTTGCGAAGTGATCCATACCAATAAAAACATACCCGGCTGCTGTGAGTTTTGCAACCGACATTTTGAGAATCTCTAATTTTACTTCAGGCGCCGGGATCTCTTCCGGCTTGATTAGATTCATGTGCTTTTTCATCCACGGTACATGCGCATAGTTGAAAAGAGCTATACGATCAGGGGAGATATCGATTATTTTATCAACAGTTTTTTCGAACTCCGCAACGGTTTGAAACGGCAGTCCGTATATTAAATCCAGGTTTATCGAATCAAAGTCAAGCTCTCTTATCCAATCAACTACTTGTACGGTTAGATCTTCAGGTTGAATTCTGTTAACAGCTTTTTGAACTTCAGGATTAAAATCCTGAACTCCCATGCTTATTCGGTTAAACCCAACATCGCGTAATGCAACAAGATGATCACGCTTTAATTCTCTCGGATCAATTTCGCACCCATTTTCAGAGTTGTTCTTAAATTCAAATTGTTCGTTGATGTAACTTCCAAGTTCACGAATCTCGTCCGGCGATAAATGTGTTGGAGTGCCTCCGCCCCAGTGAAGCTGGGTTACCTTACGTCTGGGTTTGATGCATTGTTTAAGTAAGTCAATTTCTTTTTTCAGGTAGTCGATATACGTGTGAATTCGATCCCTATTACGCGAAATAATCATATTACACCCGCAGAAGTAACACAGCGTATCACAGAAGGGGATATGAAAATACAAAGATAGATCCGGTGGATTAGCAGCAGCGTTAGTACTTTTTATTTCGTTAAGATACATTTGCGAAGTAAACTGCTCATGGAATTGCGGTGCAGTTGGATAACTGGTATACCGCGGACCGGGTTTGTCGTATTTTTTAACTAGTTCTAAATCTATATCAAACATTTATTTCTCTCTTGCCACCAAGATTCAAAGACGCTAAGGTGTTAAAAAAAATATATTCCTTTGAGTCTTTGCGCCTTTGTGGCTGTTTGTTTTTTTAGGTTCTACTTATGGAAATCCACACTTGCTTCTTTAACAAAGTCAACTAAGAACTTGGCGTTTTCAGGCGGTACATCCGGTAATATGCCATGGCCAAGATTAAATATATGCCCGCTTCCTTTTCCATATGATTCTAAAACCGCTAAGGCCTTTTTTGCTATTGTGTCGTGTCCGGCATAAAGAACCGTCGGATCGAGATTTCCCTGCAAAGCTACTTTATCACCGAGTCGTGTTCGAACTCTTCCGATGTCCATTGTCCAATCTAATCCAAGAACATCCGCACCGCATTTTATTTGTCGCTTCAGTTTGTAATAAACACCTTTAGCAAAAACAATTACAGGTTCGTCTTTTCGTTTAAGACCGGAGATAATTTGCGTTATGTACTCATGCGAAAATTCAAAGAATTCGCTTTGCGATAAAATGCCACCCCATGTATCAAATATCTGTACCGCGTTGCATCCAGCTTCTATTTTTGCGTTCAAATAATTTGTAACGCCTTTAGTTATCTTCTTTAAAATTTTGTGAGCAAGCTTTGGATTATTGTAGATCATCTTTTTTGCTTCGCTAAAATTCTTGCTTCCTTTTCCTTCCACCATATATGTTAAAAGAGTCCATGGCGATCCACTGAATCCAATAAGTGGAACACGGTTATCGAGTTCCTTTTTAGTAAGCTCTACCGCATCCAGAACATATCTTAAAGATTTATCAACATCGACCTCTGAAAGCGACTTTGCATCTTCTTCAGTTCTTATTGGCTTGTGAAATACGGGGCCTTTACTCTCAACCATTTCCAGTTCCATTCCCATTGCCATTGGAATAACCAGGATATCAGAGAATAGAATTGCAGCGTCTACGCCAATTAAATCTATTGGCTGAATAGTAACCTCAGCAGCCAACTCGGGAGTTTTGCACATTGTAATAAAGTCCGACTGAGAGCGTACAGCCCTGTATTCAGGTAAATATCTCCCTGCTTGACGCATCATCCAAACAGGTGTACGCTGAATTTTTTTGCCTTTACATGCCCTTAGAAATAAATCGTTTTTTAGTTTGCTCAACTTTGTCTCCTAATTCATACTAAATTCGTTTGAAAAAATTAATAACATCTTTTACCGTTTCTTCTACCGTGAAAATTTTTGGAACAACCTCTACTTTAATATTATTTTGTTCTATCTCATCTTTGGTTGAATTGCCGATAGCAGCTACTAAAGTTCCTTCAAAATAACCCCATGATGAAGAAATATTAAATACATCAATAAAGCTGTTGAATGACGAAGGACTTGTAAAAATAAATACATCCGGTTTTGATTTATTTACTAAATCTCTTTCAGGAGCATAGTCATCCTCACTAATTGATGTGTTTGCATAAACCGGTATCGCATTTACTTTAGCGCCCAACTTATTAAGTCCGGTTGTTAATTCATCACGTGCTATTTTTGATACCGGGATGAGTATGCTGGTATCTTTACTAACTTTGTCTTTAAGCATATTTATTATCCCGGCAGCGCTGAAATTTTTAGGAATGCTGCCAACCT
>JANQLA010000391.1 GCA_028280855.1 Melioribacteraceae bacterium | reverse complement strand
TGAGCAAGAAAAAATCATTTAAAGAAAAATTGAACGACTCAAAAGACTTTCCCCGGATTGTAAAGCTTAAAGATAAAGCGGCCGAAAAGTGGGGCGATGGTACAATGGTAATACCGCAGCCAATTGAAGTTGACGGGATAATGAAAAAAGTGCCTGAAGGAAAAGTTATTACAATTAACGAAATAAGAAACATACTTGCCCAAAAGCATAGAGCGGATATGGCATGCCCTATATGTACCGGGATATTTGCCAGAATAGCCGCTGGCGCAGCCGGGGAGGAGTTGGCTGAAGGTAAAACGAAAATAACTCCTTATTGGCGAACATTAAAAGTCGATGGCGTGGTGAACCAAAAGTATCCCGGCGGCGTGCAAAAACAGATTGAATTGCTTGAAGCAGAAGGACATACAATTATTCCGAAAGGGAAAGTAAAATTTATTGTACAGGATTTTGAAAAATCACTGGTTAAGTTTGATTAATTAAAAGAACTCAACAAATTGTAATCAATAGAATTTGTCGATATGCAAGAAACAACGGATAATATATTTCACAAAGGTGTTTTGAAAACTCCGCTTGGGATGCTTGAAATAATATCGAGCAATAAAGGCATTAGAAAGATATCATTTGTTGATTCACCAATAACAAAGGTGTATGAAGTTTGCGAAATAGTTGAAGAATGTAAAAAGCAGTTAGTTGAATACTTTTCCGGTGAACGCAAATATTTTACTGTTTCGTTGGATGTGCAAGGCACAGAATTTCAAAAATTGGTATGGATGAGTTTAATGACGATTCCTTACGGCAAGACGGCTACATACAATGATGTGGCTAATTTAGTTGGCGACCCTAAATCCGTTAGAGCAGTTGGGATGGCGAATAATAAAAATAGGGTCCCGATAATAATTCCGTGTCACCGCGTTGTTGGCAGCAATGGCAGTTTAACAGGTTATGCCGGTGGCTTATGGCGAAAGGATTGGCTTATTAAACATGAGCTTGAGCACTCTAATGTTGATATGCAGATGGAGATGTTTTAATTAGCACTAAAAATAATTTGTTGTTAAACTTAATAATTACATTAATTCCATCTGAAAAACCAGTGTAACCAAATAGCGACTACAAATGACTAAATTCCTTTCAAATAACAATCATAAATAAATCATGAATCCTAAAATCAAATATGGTGAACTATCTGTTTCTACCTGGAACGATTTTGAACAGCTTTTTGGTGAACGGGGCGCTTGCGGCGGTTGCTGGTGTATGTATTGGCGTTTATGTAATAAGGATTATGAAGCATCGAAAGGAAACGGTAATAAAACTAAAATGAAACGATTGGTGAAAAGTGGTGAAAGGCCTGGTATTATTATGTATTGTGATAATAAGCCTATGGGTTGGTGCGCTTTTGCACCGCGCGAGGAGTTTGTAAGGTTGAAAACATCGCGAATTCTGAAGCCTGTGGATAATCAAAAGGTCTGGTCGATAGTCTGTTTTTTTATTGATAAAAAATACAGAAGAAAAGGTTACTCAATGAAACTGTTAAAAACTGTTGTAGAAATTTGTCGCCAAAAGAAAATAAAAATTTTAGAAGCATATCCTATAGAACCAAAGCAAGATAAAATGGCAGATGCTTTTATCTGGACGGGAATTGCTTCGGCATATATGAAGGCAGGGTTCAAGGAAGTTGAGCGCAGATCTGAGACTCGCCCGATAATGAGATATTTTCTTTGACTCTTTGAATTGCTCCTACACAATATTATTTTTACACTCCAATTTGACACCTGTGGAAAAATAAATGAAAAAAATATTAATACTGAATTTGCTCATAATTTTTTTGATCTCCTGCCAACAACAAAGAAGCATAAATGACATGGATTCAATTGCCGAAGAATATGTAAAGCTCGTTTTGGAAGTGGGGCAATATGATCCGGTGGTTATAGATGCTTACCACGGCCCCGAAGAATGGAAACCTTCCGAATTAAGCGAAGAGGAAAAGTTGAACTTCCCTATGGATAAGCTTATCCAAGCCTCCGATAAATTGCTTCACCTTATTACTCATTTCAGCGAAACAGGCTTAAGTGAATCCGAAAGGATGAGAAGATTATTCCTGGAGAAGCATATTATTGCATTGAGAGCGAAGATACAAATGATAGGTGGTAAAAAGTTTTCATTCGAAGAAGAAGCCAGGCTTTTATACGATGCCGAAATTCTGCGATATGACCAGCAGTATTTCATTGATGCATTGACTTCGCTTGAAAACCTGTTGCCTGGTAAAGGTAATATTGGCGAAAGATGGAATGAATTCCGAAGTAAATTTGTAATCCCGCAAGAAAAGCTTGACACTGTATTTTCAACAGCTATCGAAGAAGGAAGGAAACGTACGCTTCGATATATAAAACTACCCGATGAAGAAAATTTTTTAGTTGAGTATGTTAAAAACGAACCATGGGGAGCGTACAACTGGTACAAAGGCAACAGCTTTAGCGTAATACAGGTTAACACTGATTTACCTGTTTACATTGATCGCGCAGTTGATTTAGCTAGTCATGAAGGTTACCCCGGGCATCATGTTTTTAATGCTTTGCTTGAGCAGAACCTGCTTGTGAAAAACGGTTGGATGGAATTTTCCGTTTATCCTTTGTTTAGTCCTATGTCGCTAATTGCTGAGGGAACAGCTAATTATGGAATTGAAGTTGCGTTCCCCGGCAAGGAAAGAATTGACTACGAAAAAAATGTTCTGTTCCCGTTAGCGGGATTGGATGCCTCGCAAGCAGAAAAATATTACAAGATACTGGATGAAGTAAATAAACTTAGCTTTGCCAGGAATGAAGGCGCTCGACGTTATTATTCGGGTGAGTTTGATAGGGAGCAATTAATTGATTGGTTAATGAAGTATCGTTTATCAACAAGAGAACGAGCTGAAAAATCGGTTGATTTTATTGATAAATACGGCAGCTATATAATCAATTATAACTACGGGCTGCAACTTTGTAGAGAATACATTGAACGGAAGTGCGGAACGATTGAAAATCCCGCCAAACGGTGGGAGTTGTTTAAACAACTCATTTCAAATCCTTATGTGCCTTCAGCGCTAAAATAAAATTGAATTATAAATCGAGTTCTGGGTAGAAACTACCAGGCTCTATTATCTTGGCTCTAAAAATCTTGGTTCCAAAATCTAAATTATGTGGATTCAAAAAGAAATATCACTCAAAGCTCGTACCCGTGGTTTTCACATAATCACTTCGGAAGTGCTTAGTGCAATACCGGAATTACGGCAATGCAAAGTCGGACTGTTTAACATTTTTATTCAGCATACATCGGCATCACTTACTCTCAACGAAAATGTATCTTCTGATGTTCGTAAAGATATGGAAACTCACTTTAACAAAATGGTACCCGAGAACGCTCCGTATTACACTCATACATACGAAGGCGCCGACGACATGCCTGCGCATATAAAGTCGTCGCTGCTTGGACCGTCATTAACAATTCCTGTTTCAAACGGGCAGCTTAATATGGGGACTTGGCAGGGGATTTATTTATGCGAACATAGAGACTATGGCGGCTCAAGGCAGATTGTGATTACTTTGATGGAGGAGTGAGGGTGACGGTTTAATTAGTAGTAATCATTAAATTCTTCCAATAGTTCATCGATGTCATCTGACACCCAGATTTGACCTTTGGCACTTCCAATCTTACGGTATTCTTTTAGCGTTGAGTATTCATCAATTTTATCTACTGGAATACGTTCCTTTGTAATAATGACTTCATCTCCGTTTTAACTTTTTTAATCGGCAGAGAATGATTTTTAGCTACATCCTCTATTTTATATTTCATTTTTAACCTGAGTTCGATATAATAATTAAGCAATCACTAAACCACTTTCTAGATTCAAATTCAATTTAGGCTTCTTTACTTGAAAATGATAAGCCGCTAAT
>JANQLA010000378.1 GCA_028280855.1 Melioribacteraceae bacterium | reverse complement strand
GTGAGCAAATTAAAAGGGTAAGAAGTCTGGTGGCGAAACTTCCGGCTAAATACCAGGAAGTAATTGTTTTAAAATACTATGAGCAAAAAAGTATTACTGAGACTTCAATAATACTGGGAAAAGCCGAGGGAACCATAAAATCCTTAATCCATAGAGGTCTGGCAAAATTGAAAGAAGAACTGGTTAAACAAAACTTGGGAGACAAAGAAAATGGATGACAAAGAATTAGAAAGCATCCTAAAGAATTCTTCTCCCGAAAAGGAACAAAATACTGAGCACAAGAATTCGCTCCGGCGAGAATTGCTTAATTCAAACAAATTTGGCGAGCCGGTACTCTCGAAAATACTGACAAGTAAGAAATTAGTCTACACCTTGCCAACTACAGTTATGATAGTTTTACTTTATTTATTGGTCTATCAAACCGGTGTTAGTCCTGCCAAAGAACAGATCATCAACTCAATGAATGCTGCTTACGCAGGATTCACTTCACCGGAAAATATTTTTGCAAGCCAAAGCAAGCTTGTGCTATCGACTGTAAATGACGGTCAACTCAACTTTAAAGTTACCTCAAAGTATGATCCGGCAAGCAAAAGCTTGCTGGTTGAAACATCAAATCTGAAAACCGGCGAGCTTATTCATCGGTCATTAAAGATAAATGGAAAAATATATGTGCTGGCAGACCCTATCTTGCAGTTTTATAATACAGCCGGAAGACGTTCCAAACATATCATTGCTTTTTCAGCTAGTACCGATAGCATAAGTATTGATTCAATTCGAGGAAGACTCTCGAATATTAATCGAATGAGCGTACTTGATAATCGAGAGGCATATATTAAAATAAAGCCGCCGCAAAACGACTCTTCGGAAATGGTCGAAAAATTAAAATCTGATTTACTCGTTAAAATCTTTCCCGAAACAAATTTTAACGAATATATTTTTAACACTCCTTTACACATTCTTGATGAACTTAACACTTATAGGGACAGTGTCAAATTGATAAATGACGACGACAAACATTTCTGGTTCGAATTGAGATCGGAAATGTCAATGGTGGAATTAAGAAGTTTAGCGATAGATCTTTCAGCCGACTCTACAATAAATGCGAATGTCGTCATCAAAAACCTTGACTCATCAAAAAGTTTGCCGGATGATTCAACGAACCTGACATGGATATTTGATATGATTGATTCCGGCAATACATTTCCTAAAAAACTCAGAGCAGCCTTGCCGGATAAGGTAAAGCTCGTCAAAATAAATAAAGCTAGTCATCAAATAGACGAGATAAATTACAGTGTTCGTAAGGATACTAAAAAACTAAAGTTAGCTTCAATGCAATTTAATTCCACCAGCAGTTTACAAACTAACCCGGATTACTTCGATCCCGTAAAACTTGGCTTGGTTGAAAACAATCATGCAATCAATAAACTTCATGATCGCATCCGACCCTGATTTGTTAAAAAATGTTAAATAAAGAACACTCTTCCTAAAATTACGCAACCTTTTCAGTTCTCCTGCATTATGACGGTAATTTCAAACTGAATTACCAACAATACATCGGGAGTAAAAATGGAAAAAACAAAAGTAATAATCCTTTTTCTTTTTGTACTAGCCTGCGACTTTATGGCACAACATACCACTACAATGAAAATAAATTCTAAAAACACTATGTTCTTAGATGAACTTAAATGCATTGTTAAAGGTGAAGATGATAAAGTAATGATTGGATTCACAATAGACAAAGAAATGCGCGAGGAAAAATATAGGACAGTCGACGTTCAAAAATTCGATCAAGTGCTTTTCGTTAACGGACAGCGAACTAAAACATTTGAGCAGTTTAAATCGGCGTACGAAAAAATTGAAGTTGGGGATGAGATAAAACTAGGCATAAAGCGAGATAAGGAGAGGTTCTTCGTATCATTTCCAAAGGGAGAGAAAACAACCCAAAATATGGCCGGCGGCAAAGGAAATATGATGATAAAAACAATGACAATGGATGGATCAAATGGTGACCAGACAATGGATTTGAAAGGTCAGAAAGTAATAATGAATGGAAAAGAAGTAGACCTCGATTCACTTAAAAAGAGCGGAAAAGTAATGATGATCCCATCAAAAATAGACACCAGCAAGTGAGCCGAAGAATATGACTAAATCAATTTTTCTATTCCTGTTTTTTTTATCGATTTCATTCGTTTACCCGCAAGGTGTCGGCTCCTATTATAATCCGAAGGATGATCAATACAGGCTGCTAGGATTAAAACGCGCCAAAGAGTTATTTGAGTCAGCACAAGCTGAATTTAAACGACAACAAGAACTGCTGCATAAAAATTTAATTTCCGAGCAGCAATTCGAAAAAGCGCGCAACCTATTTACCGATGCAGAAGTAAATTATCACCAAGCATTGTTAGCCGTTCTCTTTGAACAGCAATACGTTTCGGTAATTGAAGCCGTTAAGTACCGGGCAGGTGACGGTAAAAAGCATGTTCGTGTAAAGCTTGCCAATACCTCGAGTGGAAGCGGCGAGTATCAAAAATTACTTAACATTGACGATGAGTTATTTAAATCGTTGCAGCCGGAAACAGTAAATAATGTTTATGTATCATTGCTCAACGACGGCAACGCGATTATAAGTCAGCCATACGAAGCCAAAATAGATCAGCTAAATGCCGGCAGCCCGGTTACCCTAGATTTCGTTTTACTGCAGGACCTCGATGCTGTTACCGTAAATATAATTTACGGCAACGGAACGCAGAGAGCCCCAAAGGTATTCTTGCAAAAAGATCAATCTGAAAACAAAGTAATATTTCAGTCTGAACAGTTTTCGCAAGAAGTGGAACTTGGAAATTCGGCAACTTATAATTTGTCGCTTGAACTTTTCAGTGGGCAAACAAACACGTACAAATTGGAAGTCGTAAATCTTCCCAAAGTCATAAATCGCTACTTTGTTGACGCATCATCAAGCGCAAGGCTCAGCCAATTCAAGTTTACTGAGAGTACGCAAACCAGGCGAGCCGGTTTGCAAATATTCCTTCCGGATCGTCCTACCGAGGATGTGTTGATGGATCAAACAATCCCGTTCTTCGTTGTTGCCGTTCCTATAGAAAAGTTGAAAGAGTTCAATAAAATAAAGGATGGCGCAGTCACGGAAACATCATTAAATGACATGGACTTAGGCTATTTTCAGCTTGAGTTGGTAACAAGAGGAACCGGTGAACTTCTTGTTAAAGCGCCTCAGTTATACTTTTCCGAATTGCCGGGAACAACTGTTGAAGTTCCATTGGACGTTGTAAATGAAGGCAGCAGGCGGCTCGACAACGTTGAATTTGAAATCGATTTGCCACTCAACTGGACTAAATCAATCTCTCCGGAAATAGTTAGCACGCTTGATATTCGCGAGGACAAACGGGTTATACTTAAAATAAATGTACCAGAAAATGTCTCGATGGGCAAATATGAAATCAGGTTAAGAACTAATTCTCTATCCGATGATCAACTTGTTAAAGCAGAAGATAAAATGATAACAATAGAAGTTCTTCAGGAAGCCAACGTGCTTGGGACAGTATTTATCGTGGTACTGATACTAGGCTTGGTTCTGGGCATAGTAGTTTTTGGAATTAAAATAGCAAAAAAATAAATGGAGAAATAAATGGATTCTAACATTGAAAATAATAATAAAAAACCAATCCTCGAAGCTATCAATTTATCCAAGCGATACGAAGATAACGCTTTGGCATTGGACAACGTTTCATTTACAATTCATCCGGGTGAAATATTCGCTATGCTTGGCGGTAACGGGGCAGGTAAAACAACTACTATAAATCTGTTTCTGAATTTAATTGAACCAACAAGCGGCGACTGCAAGATTGACGGTGTGTCATGCGTTTCCAAACCATTGGAAGCTAAAAAGAAAGTTGCATATGTGTCTGAAAACGTTATGCTTTACCCGGACTTCACAGCAATGCAGAATCTTGATTTTTTTATAAAGCTTGGCGGCCGAATGAACCTGAGTAAAGATGAGTACAAATCAGTGCTTAAAAGAGTAGGTCTGCAGGAAGATGCATTCAACAAGAAGCTAAAAGGGTTCTCCAAAGGAATGCGCCAAAAGTGCGGTATAGCAATATCAATATTAAAGGATGCCCCTGCAATCTTGCTTGACGAGCCAACTTCCGGTCTGGATCCGAAAGCCGGCGCTGAATTTGTTAATCTGTTAAAAGAACTTAAAAAGGAAGGTAAAGCAATTCTGATGTCAACACATGATATTTTCCGGGCTAAAGACGTAGCGGACACAATCGGTATAATGAACAAAGGCCAACTGGTCATGAAAAAAAAGCAATCGGAAATTCATAACGAAGACCTTGAGCAGTTATACATAAAGTACATGGCCGGTTACATGGAAAACGCGGCATAACACGGGGGAAATATGTTTAAAGTAATGTTAAAAAAAGAAATTCTGCAGATAATCAGTTCCAATAAGTTTGCAATAAGCTTTGCTGTTTGTTCAATCCTGATACTGTTAACATTTTTTGTAGGAGCAAACAGCTACCTGTTAAGCCGGGATCAGTATGAAGCTGCCGTTCAGGAGAACATCAGGGGAATGGACGGGATTACCGATTGGCGAATGATCAATCATAGAATATTTTTACCCCCGCAACCTTTGGCTGCACTGGTTAATGGAATTTCAAATGACATCGGAAGAAACATTAATATGGAAGGTATGGGAGAGCTTCGAGCACACGACAGCAAATACAACGAAGATCCGATTTATGCTGCATTCAGGTTCCTGGATCTGAATTTCATTTTCCAGATTATTTTATCACTCTTCGCGGTATTGCTACTGTATAATGCCATAAACGGTGAAAAGGAATTGGGTACTCTTAGGCTAACATTTTCCAACAGTGTTTCGCGGAGCCAGTATATTTTGTCGAAAATAGTTGGATCATTTTCCGCTATTATTATTCCCCTTTTAATCCCAATCGCAATCGGGTTTATTTTACTTCCTCTAATGGGTGTTCCAATGACTTCAACTGATTGGATTAGCCTGCTGGGAATTATCTTTTCAGGCGTGCTCTATTTTTCAGTATTTCTAACTCTTTCAATTTTTATTTCCGCCTCAACCGCTAAATCATCAACATCGTTCCTGGTATTGCTTATTGTATGGATAGCTAGTGTAATTGTTATTCCGAGAGCATCTATTTTGATTTCCGGAAGATTGGTTGATGTTCCTTCGGTAGATGAAATAAATTCAAAAAAAAGCCATTATATGCGCCAGATATCGGGAGAAACTTTATCTGCTATGGGAAACTTCAAACCAACAAGTAATAATGACATAATGCGTGAGTTCAATGAATTTATGGATGAAATCAATACGGAACGCGATGAGAAAGTAACTAAGTTTAATTCGCAAGTAAACCAGGAACGAAGAAACGCTCAGATGGAACAGGAAAAACTGGCATTAAATCTATCAAGAGTCTCGCCTGCAAGTAGCTTTTATTTAATCTCTTCTTCTTTTGCCGGTACTTCAATGGAACTTGAAAAAAACTATCACGAACAGGCAAAGGCTTACCAAAAAGTCTTCGCGGATTTCCAACGAGAAAAAGAAGGTATGACTACAGGGGGAGGGATGATGTTCATTGTACGAAAAGCCGGAGTGGAAGAAAATCCTATTGATCCTAGTGAACTGCCCGAGTTCGTATTCAAACCTCCCTCTCTCGAATCAAGAATAAATTCAGCCTTGCCTGATTTAGGAATTCTGTTCGTGTACAATTTCATTTTCTTCTTAGTTGGGTATGTAAAATTTTTAAAATTCGATCTTCGCTAATTTTGTAAACACAAGGAGCAATAATGCTTAAACTAATAGTTATAAAAGAGTTAAAAAACATTATTCAGAGCCCAAAGTTCACAGCCACTTTCACTACCCTTTCCGTGTTGCTGCTTCTCTCATTTTATATCGGGATCAACGAATATAAATACTCTCTGGAACAGTATAATACTGCAACATTATTGGCAAATGATCGTGTAAAAGACACCCGTTCCTGGATGGGTGTCTCATACAGCACATATCGCGAACCTAAACCGCTGCAATACTTAGTCGGCGGCATTAACAATGACATCGGCAGATACTCAACGATTGTGCACAGTGATGAAGTTAAATTACGAAACAGCGCTTATTCCGATGATCCGCTATTTGCGCTTTTCCGAAATATTGATTTCTCATCTATTGCGATGATCGTGTTCTCTCTATTTGCTATCCTTTTCTCGTACAATGCAATTAACGGAGAAAAAGAAGAGGGAACATTAAAATTGATTTTCTCCAATTCCGTTCCCCGTGCTAAATATATAATTGGGAAAATTGTCGGTTCATGGCTCGGCTTAGTGGTACCGCTGTTAATTCCAATACTGCTGGGATTGCTGCTTTTGTTGATTAATAACATATACCTCAACGGGACTGAATGGCTGAGTTTAGTAAGCCTAATTTTTATTTCTATTGTTTACTTAACATTCTTTATAGCTTTGGGAACGCTTGTATCATCAGTTACAAAAAGCAGCGTAGCTTCATTCATGATTTTGCTGGTTTTATGGATTGTTACAGTATTTATTATTCCGCGTGTTGGGGTGATGTCTGCTGCGCAGATGGTTGAAGTTCCGACAATTTCGCAAATCGAAAGCCAGCAAGATGCGTATTCAAAAGACCGCTGGCAAATTTACATGGATGAACTCTCCGATAAATGGGAGAAGCGACGCGCTGCAATGGCGGGAATGACTGATGAAGAGAAAGAAGCATATGAAGACGATATGAGCTATGCATGGATGGAGGAAGATGATAAAGCCCGTAAGCAGGTTGAAAAAGACATCGCTGACTACAACCAAAAACTCAATGAAGATTACGTTAAGAGGAAAATTGTACTTGAACAGCTAGCCTTAAATTTTTCAAGAATATCCCCGGCTTCCTTGTTCCAACTGGCCGCTATGAACCTGGCAACATCCGACATTGAACTTAAGCACCGCTACGAGGAATCAATGCGGGAATATAAAAATCGATTTATGGATTTTGCTGAAAAAAAACAGGAAGAGTCCGGCGAGTCCGGAATGTTCACAATAAAAATGAGCAGCGACGGTGGATTTAAGCTTAACGACGGACGGCAGGAAGGCGGTTTAGACGTTTCCGAACTTCCAAAGTATGTTAGTCCGAAACAAAACTATGCTTCATTGCTAAATTCTATTATACTCGATAGCGTATTGTTGATCATCTATTCGGTAATTTGTTTTGGTATCGCGTTTGCAGCTTTTCTGAGGTTTGATGTGAGATGAGTGGACTGGTTGCTGGCTACCGGTCTCTGGATGTTCGGTACTGACGGCTGGATGCTGGTCTAATGATCCTTGATGCTGGTCGCTGGTTGCCGGTGCCACGTGCCACGTCCTGAAAAGGGTATACAAAAAATAAGGAGTATACCAATGTATGAAAGAGGATTCCAGATCAGGTACAGTGAATCATTCAAGCTCAAAGTCATAAAA
>JANQLA010000350.1 GCA_028280855.1 Melioribacteraceae bacterium | reverse complement strand
TGAGAAGGGTTCTTTCACCGGCGCTTCGGATTCTCGGAAAGGTTATTTTGAAATTGCTGATGAAAGCACCCTGTTCCTTGATGAGATTGGCGAAATGCCTTTAACTACGCAAGTCAAGCTACTTAGAGTTCTGGAGACCAACGAGTTTATGAAACTTGGGAGTGAAAAGGTTACAAAAGTTAATGTACGCATTATTGCTGCATCGAATAAAAATTTACAGGAAGAAGTTGATAAACACCTGTTTCGCAATGATCTCTATTTTCGCTTAAAAGCCGTAACACTTACTATTCCGCCGCTTCGCGAAAGACGGGAAGATATTGCGCTGCTTGCCGAATATTTTTTGCACCAATATTCAAAACGGAATAATCTTGAGGAATTCAAAATATCGATTCAGGCGCTTGATCTTTTGTATGGGTATTATTGGCCGGGCAATGTTCGCGAATTAAAAAATGTTGTAGAAACCGCTGCTGCGCTTTCAAAAGATAGTACTCTAAACGAGGAATCTTTTTTTCCTCTTCTGTCTTATAAGGAAAACGGCGGACAGGATAAATTTCTTCCGATTCCGTTAAATAAGGCGCCCGAGGAACTTGACCGCGAAATGATTTACAGGGCGCTGATTGAGATTAAAAAAGATCTAATAGATCTTAAGAGTTTTGCTCAAGGGAACTACAGAGAAAATTCACATGTAAATACGGAAGTAACAGAAGTAACTCCTATGCATCTTGTTGAACGCAGCGCAATTCTAAACGCACTGAATTATACAAAGTGGAATAAAAAAAAGGCAGCGAGACTGCTAAAAATCAGCGAACGAACTTTATACAGGAAAATAAGAGAATATGATTTACGCTAAGCTGAAAATACTATTAGCCTTTTGTATACTTGTAGTTTCAATAGTTGGCTGCAGTTATTCGTTTACCGGGGCATCGGTCCCAGCGCACCTAAGCACTATTCACATCCCGCTTGTAAAAGATCGTAGCGGATCGGGTGAGCCGAATTTGGGCAATGATTTTACGAACGAGCTTATTCAAAAATTTTTGGACGATAACAATCTTGAAGTGACCGATAAAATTTCGGCTGATGCCCTTTTGGAATGTTCGATACTACCTTTCCAGGATAGACCCGAAACTATCTCAGGCAGCGGCGAAACTGCTACGCAAAGAAGAATTACAATGAATGTAAAAGTTGTTTACAAAGACCTTGTTAAAAAGAAAACGATCATAGATAAAAATTTTACATCGTATACAACATATAGCTCAACAACCGATGCATTTCAAGCTCGCGAAAGCGCTATCGAAGAGACAATTAATAACCTAACAGAAGATATACTATTGGGGGTTGTATCTAACTGGTAAAAATATGGACGACCATGAATGAAATAATCCTTACAATTTATATCCTTACTTTAACCGTGCTGTTGATATTTTCTTTGCATGGTTTTATAATGCTTTATTACCACAGGAAATTGAAAAACAAACATCTTAAAGTAAAAAATGATCTTTTACATGAAAAGAAAGTAACTGTCCAACTGCCGCTTTATAATGAAATGTATGTTGCCGAAAGATTGATTGATTCAATTTGCGATATGGACTATAATAAAACGAACCTTGAGATACAGGTTTTAGATGATTCTACAGATGCTACTTTCAATATTGTTCAGAAAAAAGTTGAAGAAAAATTGAACGAAGGATATGATATAAAACATATTCATCGAAAAGTTAGAACCGGCTTTAAAGCAGGAGCGTTACGCGAAGGACTTGAACAGGCAACCGGGGAGTTCATTGCAATTTTTGATGCAGATTTTGTGCCTAACAAAAATTTTCTTTCCAAAACACTGGAGCATTTTACAGACAGTAGTATCGGTATGGTGCAGACAAGGTGGGAACATCTTAACGAAGATTTTTCACTACTTACCAAAATACAAGCTCTTGCGTTAAACGGACATTTTGTAATTGAGCAAACAGTAAGAAATAAAGCAGGATTCTTTATTAACTTTAATGGTACCGGGGGCGTGTGGCGCAAAGAGTGCATTCTGGATGCCGGTAACTGGCAGGATGATACACTGACGGAAGACCTCGACCTAAGCTACCGCGCGCAGCTTAACGGATGGAAGTTTGTGTTCCTGCGTGATATAACAACGCCCGCTGAATTGCCGGCAGAGATTAATGCACTTAAAGCTCAACAATTCCGATGGACTAAAGGTGCTATAGAAACTGCAAAAAAATTACTACCTGTTGTTTGGAATTCTGATCTCAATTTAAAAATTAAATTGCAGTCAACCTTTCATTTGTGTAATAACATGGTGTTCCCGTTTATTTTAATTGCCGGCATTTTGAATGTTCCGCTGATATTTATAAAAAACAGCGGACCTTACGACAACGTGTTTAACTTTATGGCAATATTTATTCTGGCCTTCATCAGTTCGTTCGTATTTTATCTTTACGCACAGAAAGATGTTTACATGGATTGGCGCAAAAAAATTACTCTCTTCCCTATATTTATGGCAGGCAGCATGGGTTTTGCGGTAAATAACACCCGCGCTGTAATTGAAGGATTGCTTAGTAGAAAAAGCGCCTTTATACGTACACCCAAATTCCGGGTGTACGACCGGAACGACAGCCGTTTGTTTTTATCCAACAAGTATTTCCTTAACACTAACGTGGATTCTTCTGCGTTCATAGAATTAATCCTTTCGGCATATTGTTTAATCGGTGTAGTTGCATCGATATATTTTCTTGAGATTGCAGCACTTCCGTTCCAGCTTATGTTTTTCTTCGGGTTTGGGATTGTATCAATTCTTTCGCTGCGACAAAACTTAGTGAAAAAAAGAGGATAATAAATTGAGTGCAAACGAAGATAAAATAAAAGCCGATAAATTCGCGCTTATCTATGAGTTCAATAATGCTTCACCATTGTTTACAAGGGTTGCTTCCAAATTTTTAGAAAACGGCGAACCAAATAAAGCGCTGCCTATATTAGAGAATGGGATTAAAACCCATCGCACTTATCCTACTGCTATTATTTTGTACAGCCTTGCTTTGGCAATGGTAGGGAAAAAAGAAGACGCTTACAAAACAATCGAGGAAATTAGAGACCTCTTTAACTCCGGCGATACGATCTCGTTTTACAAATCGAAGATTGATTCAATACAACAAGCAGGTGCTTCATCGGACTATAAATTCTCAACTTCTATTTTTGAGAAGCAGGATATTACACAAACATCATCGGAAACAGAACCGGAGCTAATAGACACGATTAAATCAGACAATACCGAAGCTGAAGACGATCTGGAAGTTCTCGCAGAAAGACTTAATTCTGCCACCATGCCACTTGTAGACGAGGAAGAAGTAATCAAATCGCAAGTATCGGGGGAAGTGAACAGTAACGACGGATTTCCCGGTAAAAGCCTTGTCTCGGAAACACTTGCGAAAATTTATTTTAACCAGGGTAACTATAACGAAGCTTTATCCATTTACGAGACCCTGATAGAAATTCAACCGGAAAAAACTGAATACTATCGTTCGCAGATCGAGAAAATAAATGCACAAATGAACGGCAAGTCGTAATAACTGCAATGTCTTCGGAATCAAACTATTGCACTAAGCTGCCTAGAGAATTTTACCTAAATCCCGTACTTAAAGCTGCTCCAAAATTGCTTGGCAAACTGTTTGTAAAAAACACAAATGGAAATTTAATGGCCGGGATGATAACCGAAGTGGAAGCCTACGACGGAAACATTGACGAAGCCGCTCACACATATAAGGGCGTAACAGAAAGAAACCGCGTAATG
>JANQLA010000342.1 GCA_028280855.1 Melioribacteraceae bacterium | reverse complement strand
TGATCGTGCATAAGAGTAGGTATTTCGCCCCTTACAACGCTTACAACTCCACCGATTGTAGTCGGAGTTTGTGTTAGCACTTTTGGTCCGCGCAGCACTTCAATTCGCTGAAGGTTGAAGGGATCAACTGTTACCGCGTGGTCCGGCGAAGTCGCCGATAAGTCGGTTGTCTTATTACCGTCTTCACTAATAAAAACTCGATCCGAGCTCAACCCACGAATTACCGGCCTGGCAGGCGCGGGTCCCATCGAGCGCATAGCTAAACCGGTTTCATTTTTAAGAGTCGATGCCAATGTTAAACCTAGTTCTCGCTGTAATTCTTTACCTTTAAGAACAGTACTAAGCTCCTGCAAATCATCAAACCTAGAATAAGCTTTATAGCCCGAAACCAATACAGGGTCAATTTCAATGGATTTTGGTATCATATATATTATAATACGATCTCCATGTATCGATTCTATTTCCACTTGTAAGTGATTTTCCCTGTATGCTAAATGTGAAACTTCTAATTTTACGGAACTGAAGTCTTCATTATATTCAATGTGGAAAGCACCGTTGACATCGGTTACAGTGTAACGATTAGCTTCTTTCAATAATACAGCGGCACCCGGGATTGGTTCGTTTGTTTCGTTATCTACCACTATGCCGCTTAATTTACCAACAGAAATTTTCCCGTTTATCTGTACCGGGAGTACCAAACACAAAAAAAACACTCCAATCATTATGAAGTGTTTTTTTGATATAAAATATTTTTCTATAGAACTAATTAACATTTACCGTTACCGGACTGAACGATTCTTCCAAACTGCCATCATGCATTACTCCGATCGTAATAGTGGTTGTACCGGCTGCGACTCCAGTCAACTTAAAAGCGTAAGGTTCTTCCTCTTCCTGACCGGTTATAGTAACAATATTGGTATTTGCACTTTCAATAAATAGTCCGTGAGGTGGTGCTTGAGGTTGGAACTCAACTCCATTCTCGTCAAAGAACTCTACCTCTAAGTGATCGGTAGTTTCACCATTGTTTAAATTTAGTGTGCCTGTAACAGTGCCGTCCGCATTCGCAGTTACTAATATATTGCCACTATCTTCATCTATAACTTTAAATCCAACCGGTTCGCCATGCGCGTGTTCATCATGGTGAATTTCTACAGGAATTTGCCCGGACCTGAAATCATTATGTCCTTCATGAACAACAAAAAATTCAATAGTAGTTACACCTTCAGCCAATCCTCTAAGATGAAATTCAAAGCCGCCTTCCTCGCCTTCATGCTGCCAAACGGCAAGTTTACTTTCATCGGTAATTTCCCAACCAAGGGTATAATGCTCTCCATCCGGCGGGTCTATTAATTGTTCATCTTCATTAAAAAACTTTATTTCGAAATGGTCGGATATCGCTCCAAGCGGCGCTTCTAATGTGTCTGTAGTTACACCCCTTAGAATTCTGGCCAGTTCAATTCCCGAATTTGAAAATTGCATTCCGATCGCCTCAAAATGTTCATGCGCGTGATCATCATGGTGAATTTTTACAGGAATTGGGTTTGATCTGAAATCATTATGTCCTTCATGAACAACAAAAAATTCAATAGTTGTTTCACCTTCAGCTAATCCTCTAAGATGAAATTCAAAGCCGCCTTCTTCTCCTTCATGCTGCCAAACTTCAAGTTTAGTTTCATCAGCAACTTCCCAACCGAGAGTGTGTTCTCCACCTTCAGGCGGATCTACTAATTGTTCCTCTTCATTATAAAACATAATTTCAAAATGGTCTGATAGTTCTCCTAATGGCGCTTCCAAAGTGTCCGAGGTTTCTCCTCGAATGATTCTCGCTACTTCAATTCCGGAATTTGAAAATTGCATTCCGATAGCTCCAAAATGATCTGGTGATTCTGTTAACGGATCGTCATCGTCGCTGCATGCGGTAATTATTAAAGCTAGCGATAATATATATAGAATATACTTTACTTTGTCGAATAAGTAATTCGTTTTCATTTCGACTCCAAATTTTAGTTAAGAATTATTATGTGATCAATATTCTTAAGCCAAAGGTGGAGCCCTTAATGAAATTCCGGTTATAGTTTTAGAGAGATATTCTGAGAGGAAAGAATAGTAGAGATTACTTGTTTTATCGAAAGAAAGTGTATTGCTAAGTTCAATGGTTTGAGAGAAAAACCCGTTCGCAGCAAAATGAACCACCGGACAAGTTTCACCGCTAAGTCCCGCAAATTTGCCTGGCTGATCCTGCTCGGATGTTACTTCTTTGGAAGGTAAAATTTCACCATTCGTATGATGATGGAATGATATCATTGCCAAAACAAAGAGGTAACATACCAGAAGGATAATATTGCTTTTGTTATTCTTCATAACACAAACTTACTAAAAAATAATATCGGAGAACAGGTCATATTATTATCATATTAAAAAAGCGGCTTAGTATTTTGGGAGGAAATTTAAGCCGCTGTACCTGCAAACAAAATAATTGTTGAATTAGTTCTGTACAACCTGTGGGGAATTGTTTTTGTAATCATTAATAAAAATTCTGGCGAACTTCCGAAATCTTTGGTCTGAGGAATCATTTGCAGAAGCTTCAAGAGCCAACATGCCTTTTTTACTGTACATCTTATGTAATACTTTTGCAATCAGTAGCTTTACACCGCTATTTTCTTGTGACTTTAATTCATCAATTAACTCGTCTTCAACTTCCGTTAAATTGTATTTGCCTGCAAAATAAATCGAGCTTTTCTTTAAACCAATATTTTCGGATTTAATTCCGTTTTTAAGATTTGTTATTTCATTTTTTGTGAAGATGTGTGGCTCGGCGTTTGAAAGTGTTTGTCCAAAATTAACCGAGGTTAATACCAACATACTCAGTACTAATGTGAAAGTGTATAGCGATTTTTTCATGGTCTATCTCCGTTAAATTACTGATTTCGTTTTTCAATAATTAAGACGAAATGTTATTTGCGCAGTTGTCAAAGGCAGGTAAATGATTGTCATGAAATGTCATCCATACATATTTTGACCTTAAGTGCGATTTTTGTATAATCAGCATTATCCTTAAGCTTCTTAATAGGTAAAATTATTAAATAAGAGTTCCCTATATGAAGAATGAATACGAGAAACTCAAAAAAGCTGATTTACTGAAGAAGTTGATAAAACTTCAAACTAAAAATAAACGACTTGAGAAGAAGTTATCGACTTATGAAAATCAGAAATATGAACAAGAGAATGATGTGGTTCAAAGTCTCTTTGCACAATCAAGCCAGCCTTCGGTAATAATTAGCGAGCATGGTAAATTTGAGTTTGTTAACAATAGTTTCACTGAATTATTTGGTTACAAATTAGAGGACTTACAAGATGTTTCGGAATGGTTTAAGTTGGCTTACCCGGACGAAAATTATAGAAAATACGTACAAACAATCTGGCAAAAGGATTTAAACGCGGGGCATAAAGAAAAACTGGGCGAAAGAATTTTTAACGTTCAGTGCAGTAACAAGGAAATAAAACGCATTAAATTTAGTGCCATCTTCACTGATAAAAAACAAATAATAGTTACCTTCGAAGACGTAACGAGTCTGAAACGATTTGAAACAAAACTAAAGGCAAATGAAAAGAAATACAAAGACCTTATAAATAATATAAACGATGCGGTATATTTGTGGAAAATTATGAAGGGTAAAAAAATCGGGAGATGTTATGATGTAAATAAAAAAGCATGCGAAATACTTGGATATAGTAAAAAAGAATTCAGAACATTTTTCCCATCCGATATTACTGCAGACAGTCACAAATCTAAAGTTGAAAGTTTTGTTGAAAAGTTGTTTGAAAAGGGCGAGTTAATATTCCAGACAAAACATAAATCAAAAGACGGAAACATTTTAGATGTTGAGATTAGTGCCAGGACAGTTATCATTGAAGAGAAACCGTATATTTTATCAATAGCACGTGTTATTACAGAGAGAATTGAACTTTTAAACAAGCTAAAAAATCTATATGAGAAAATTCCGATAGGAATGATTAACTACAGGCTTGAATCAAAGAATAATCTAATACTCACCGGAGCCAATCCTGCTGCTGATAAAATATTGAAAATAGATGTTTCGCAATTAGTAGGATTAAATATTGAAAAGGCCTTTCCCAAGCTTGTTAATACAGATATACCTTTAATCTATAAAAACGTAATAAAAACTGGAAAGGTTTGGTCTTCGCAAGAAATCAAGTATAACGATAATGAAATTTCGGGTGAGTATGAAGTTACTGCATTTAAAACTTCGTCAAACGAATTAACAGTTGCGTTTACAGATGTTACTGATATACAAATAGCTAAAAACGAGTTAGCGTTATCGCAAATTCAATTTAAAACCGTTATTGATCGTAACCCTCTTGCAGTAGAGGTTTATGATAGTGAGGGAAGTTTAAAACTAGTAAACAAAGCGTGGACAAAAATGTGGGGAAAACCCGCTTCTAAAGTGGAAGATAAAATCAATGTTCTGTCAAATAAAAAATCCGAATTGTTAGGAACAAAAAAAATATTCCATGAGGCATTAAAAGGTAATTCGGGACAAATAAAAGATGCCAAATATATTTTGGGTGGTGGTCGACAGCGCACGCGATGGTTCTCAACTTACTATTACCCGTTATTGAATCAGGACGGTAAGGCATACCAGGTAATCATAATAACGGAAGAAGTAACCGAACAGAAAAAAGCAGAACAAATAAAAGATTTAATTTTCGAAATAACTCAAAAAGCAAACGAAGTAAGAAGTCTTAAAGATTTCCTGGTTGTAATTCTAGAAAAATTGAATTCTTTTATTACTGTAGAAAATTTTTACGTAGCGCTATACGATGAATTTAATGGAACATATTCGTTTCCATATCATGTAGATAAGTATGATAAAGTAGATAAGTACGCGAATACGAAACTGGATGGAAGTCTTACGGACCTGGTAAGAAAAACTGGTGAAGCTATCTATGTTGATCAGGATGTACATAACCGGTTAATACAGCAGGGTAAAATCGACGCTGTGGTTGGCGCTTTCTCCAATGTTTGGATAGGTGCGCCGCTACGCGTTGATAACAAATTCATTGGTGTTATTGCAATTCAGGATTATGACAATAATGTAACCTACACCAAAAAAGATTTAGAATTTTTACAAATAATTTCGGAAAATGTTAGCTCCGTAATCCTTCGAAAAGAGGCCGAGGAACAGATAAAAATTAATGAAGATAAATACAGAAATTATATTCAAACAAGTTCAGAAGGCATTTACAGGATAGAGTTTAATTCACCAATCTCCACAGACCTTCCAATCGATAAACAGTTAGAGTTGCTTTGTAAAGATTCTTTTATAGCTGAATGTAATGATGCTTTTGCACATATGTACGGATATAGATCAATTGACGATTTTAAGAATAAATCATTATCCGATATTTATAGCGAAGCGGATAAAGAGCAAAATTATAATGCAAATTATGAATTTATAAAAGCGGGTTATAGAATAACCAACGCTTCAACGGTTGAGATCAACTCCGACAAAGAGGAATTACATATACTTACTAATGCTGTTGGTATTATAAAAGAAAATAAACTCATAAGTGTTTGGGGTTCTCAAAGGGATGTAACAAAACTAAAGGAAGCCGAAGACGCTCTTAAAAAAAGTGAAGCTAACTACAGGGAGATTTTTAATTCGACACAGGATGGTATTATAATACATGATTTGGAGTCGGGTGAAATTAGTGATGTTAACCTGGGCGCTTCAGAGATGCTGGGTTATTCGAAAGAAGAACTTATGAGACTAACTGTAAGAGATTTCAGCTCGGGTGTAGGAGAATATACACATGAAAATGCATTAAGGACAATAAGAAATTCCACTGCCGAAAATCATCAATTGGTTAAGTGGCACCTTAAGCGCAAAGACGGGACTTTGTTTTGGGGCGAAGTTGCATTGCGGTGGAGTTTAATTGAAGGTAAAGAAAGAGTTTTGGCAGTGATCAGGGATGTTTCGGAGAGGGAAAGGTTTGAGCGTATTTTGCGCGAAAGCGAAACTAAATACAGGTCTCTGTTTGAATCGGCCGGGGACGCTATCTTTCTGATGGACGAAGAAACTTTTATTGATTGCAATCGAAAAACTTTGGAAATGTTTAATTGTGACAGAGAACAGATTGTTGGTAAAACTCCAGTGATATTTTCACCTTCTTATCAACCCGATGGTGAAAGTTCCACAACAAAAGCCAAGGAAAAAATCCGTTCTGCCTTAAATGGAAAAGCCCAGTTCTTTGAATGGAAACACAAAAGATACGACGGACTTTTGTTCGATGCAGAAGTAAGTTTAAATAAAATTGAACTTGCAGGAGCAAGTTATATTCAAGCCATTGTTAGGGACATAACGGAACGTAAAGTTGCACAGGAGGCTATTAAAGAAAGTGAAGAAAGATACAGGACTCTGTTTGCTGCTGAGGCAGACGCACTTATGCTGTTCGACGTTAAAACAAAGGTATTCGTTGATGCGAACAACGCTGCTTTGGAACTGTACGGTTATACATATGATGAGTTTGTAAAACTTAGTGCGCTGGACCTTTCGGCTGAAAAAGATTCAACGCTTAACAATATTAAGCTGCTTAAGCCCGGCAAGCTTCAAAAAGTTTCTGATCGTGTTCACGTCAAAAAAGACGGTACCAAATTTCATGTCGAAATTTCCTCAAACGTATTTGAGCTAAACAGCAAAGCCACCGTCTGTTCAGCAGTAAGGGATATTACAGATAGGCTTAATTACGAAAATGCACTTAAGAAGTCTGAAAAATTAAATAGAAATTTGATAGAATCTTCGCCGGTAGGAATTATTTATCTTGATAAAGATGGGATTATACTCCTCGAAAATAAAGCTATGAAAGAAATAATGGGTGTCGGTACATTAAACTCCTCACCTTTTATTGACAAAAACATTTTGGAGATTCCTTCTATAAAAAATTCTGAGGTTTATGATCTTATTAAAAGATTGATGGAAGGTGAAACTATTAGCGGAATTGAGATCTCTTATACTTTTGATACAAATAAGTTTGTTGAACTTGAAGTTTCCGGCGCGCCAATACTTGATGAAAATAAAAATTATTCCGGTGCAATTATTATGGCTCAGGATATAACCGAAAGAAAACAGGAACGTAGGGAGCTTGAAAAGACAAGGTCTTTGCTACTTGCCGCAATTGAGCAGAATCCGGCCGGAATTATTATTGCCGATGCGCCGGATGTTAGAATAAGCATTGCAAATGCTGCGGCATTGGGTATAAGAGGAGACGCACAAAAACCGCTTACGTATATTCCGGCCAAAGACCACCCGGTTAACTGGCAAACCTTTTATCCAGATGGCGAAGAATACAAACCGGAAGATCTTCCTTTGTCAAAAGCAGTATTGGAAGGTAAAACATCAAGTAATGTAGATGTAATAATCAAAAGAGCAAACGATGAGAAAAGGTGGGTCCTTGCTAATGCAGCGCCAATAAGGAATAACGACGGTAATATAGATGCCGGCATAGTTGTTTTTACCGATATTACCGAACAACGGCGAGCGGAGCAAGCTCTGCGGGAAAGTGAAACACGAGTAAGAACATTGCTTAATAATCTTCCTGTTATTGTTTGGGCAATTGATCATAATGGGGTATACACTTTTTTTGACGGCACACCTTCAGCAAAACTCGGGTTGAAACCAGGCGAAGTGGTGGGCAAATCGATATTCGATTTATATACCAAGAAAAAATCTGTTATTTCCGATGCAAAGAAAGTTCTCAACGGTGAATCATTTACTTCGGTAACTCATGAAAACGGAATAGTATTTGAAACTTACTTTAGCCCAATTCTAAATGAGGCCAATAAAGTAAAAGGTGCTATTGGTATAGGAATAGACGTAACGGAAAGTAAAAGAACAGAAGAAGTTCTCAGAACATTCGCTGAGGATTTGTCTTCAATGACCGGAGAACCCTTCTTTAATTCCGTCGTTAGATACTTGTCGGAGGCGCTTGAAATGGAATATTGTTTTATAGGCAGGTTCAATGACAATGAAATTGATACGCTAGCTTATTGGGAAGTTGATTCTATTTGCGGGAATTTCTCATATAATTTAAAACACACTCCTTGTGAAAAGGTGATAAATTCATCAGTAGGGTTTTATCCCATTGGCGTGTCAAGCTTATTTCCAAATGACGATATACTAAAAAACTTGAAAATTGAGAGTTATTTTGGAATTGTTCTTAACGATAAAGATGAAAATCCGATTGGAATACTTGTGCTATTCAGCAGAAATCCTGTTTTAAAAATAGAATACACGGAAACCGTATTAAAAATATTTGCTGTTAGGTGTTCAGCCGAACTGGAACGAATTACATTCGAAGAAAAAGTTATAACAGCCAAAAATGAAGCAGAGAATGCCAACAAGCTTAAAAGTGAGTTCCTTGCACAAATGTCTCATGAAATTAGAACTCCGATTAATACCATACTTAGTTTTTCCAGCCTTATAAAGGATGAAACTCAAAATCTTGTTGACGACGATATGCAATACGGTTTTTTATCAATCGATAATGCAGGTAAAAGAATTATTCGTACAATAGACCTGATACTTAATATGTCTGAGATTCAGACAGGTACCTATCAGTCGTCGTTTAGAAAAATAGATTTAGTGAATGAATGCATTAATGATATTTTTAATGAATTTAAGGTGAAGGCAAGGCAGAATAACTTATCACTGAAAGTCGTGAATAATTCAACAAACCCTATCATTTATGCAGATCACTATACTGTTTCCCAGATATTTAACAATCTTGTTGATAATGCTATTAAATATACACGCGAAGGTGGTATTGTAATAACTATAACAGAAGCGGATAACAAAACTATTGTAAGTATTGAAGATACCGGTATTGGTATATCTGAAAAGTATTTACCAAACTTGTTCAAAGCATTTTCGCAGGAAGATACAGGGTATACAAGAAACTTTGAAGGCAACGGACTAGGTTTAGCTCTCGTAAAAAACTATTGCGATATAAATGACGCAATAGTGGAAGTAGAAAGTACAAAAGGTGTGGGTAGTAAATTTACAGTTTTTTTTAAGTTGGCAAATGATAACTAATGTAGTTCCGTTGTGAAGTGTACGTGAACACCAGGAATCTGCTTTAACGGTTGACGGGTATTTTCAGTAGAATAGTTGTACCTTGTTCGGGGACGCTTTTTATTTCGACAGCACCTTTCATTATTTGCGCCAGTTCCTTTACTAACATTAGACCGAGCCCAGTGCCGGAACCCTTGTCACCCGATCCATTTACAGCTTGAGAATCACTTGAACTGTTCAGTTGCTTTAGTTTTATTTTATCAATTCCCGAGCCTGTATCACTCATTTTTACATAGTTGTAGCCACTATCATTCCAAGAGGAAATCGTTATCAAGTCGCCTTCTTTGCAATATTTAACAGAATTTGAAATAACATTTCGAAGAACTGTTTTCAACATATCAACATCGGTATGTATAATTAATTGTGTATCCACGTCATTTGCTAAGTCAATCTGTTTAAATTTTATAATCACTTTGTACAGCTCAAAAACTTCATCTACTAAATCATGCAATTTTATGTTGGAAGGAACGTATTCGAACTTGTTAAACTGTATTCTGGCCCAGTCAAGTAAGTTTTCAAGAAGTGAGTAAATTGATCTCGCAGATTGATGAATCATTTGCGCGGCATTGGAAATGTCTTTCGTATTCAGCTGTTTGTATTGATATGTAAGTAGTTCGGAATAACCTAAAAGCGGCAAGAAAGGATTTTTAAGATCATGCGCTATTATTGAAAACAATTTATCCTTACTATCAATTGCCTCCTGGAGAAGTTCTTTGCTTTTAAGTAAGTCGTTAGTTCTTTCGTTTACAATTTTCTCAAGAAATAGCTGGCGCCTTTTTATTTGATTAACTCTTAACCTATAACCGCCGATTACGAATATTATAACTAGTAATAAAAAACTAAAACGGAATATATTGGTACCCCACCACGGAGGCGTGATTTCAATGTCAAACTTTAATCCGTCGTTATTCCAAACGTTATCGCTATTAGATGCAATTACATGCAAAGTATAATTACCCGGGTCCAGGTTAGTATAAGTAAAGAATCTCATAGTTCCGGCATCGTTCCATTCATCCTCGAGACCGATTAATTTGTATTTGTAACGATTCATTTCCGGGGCTGTATAATCCAAAGCTGCAAAAGTAAAGTTTAGAAAATTTTCGTCGTGGTCTAACACTAATCTATTTGGTATAGAGGATAATCCATCAATCTCACGTGACATTCCGTTAACCTTTAATTCCGTAATCACAACTGTTGGCGGGTTTGTGTTAAGTTGCACAGCTACCGGATCAAAAATATTTATACCGTTTATCCCCCCGAAATACAATTTACCGTCGGAAGTTTTTAGTGCCGCTCCACCGTTAAATTCATTTGCTTGCAAACCGTCTTGCTTTGTAAATGCTTTGAAAACCATTCTATCCGGGTTAAATGAAGTAATACCCTTGTTAGTGCTAACCCATAAGTTACCGGTATCGTCTTCGAGTACTTCGTAAATTGAATTATTCGAAAGTCCGTGTTCTTCGGTAATGTATGTAAATGTTTTGGTCTCGTAGTCAAATAGGTTCAGGCCTCTGCCGTAAGTTCCTATCCAAAGTCTATTATTACTGTCCTGGAATATTTCACTTACCCTGTAGTTATTAATTCCTTTATTGCTTCCGTTGTATACAAATCGTCTGAATGTACCGGTTTCGGGAAAAAACAAGTTTAACCCGTACTGAGTTCCTACCCAAAAATTATTAAATGAGTCGATAAACAGGACAGATATTTGACTGTTACTTATGCTGGTGCTGTCGTTTTCATCGTGGTTATATAGAGTAAATTTATCCCTCTCTTTATCATATTCATTTAGCCCAACTTCTGAGCCAATATAATATTTATGGTTCGAGTACTGGATAACCGATTTTGTATAGTTATCGGCAAGCGAATTTTTATCGTCAGGATCATGAAGCAGAGATGTAAATTTTTGTGTGGCGGGATTGAATGTCATCACTCCCCCTCCCCAGGATGTTAACCATATAGTCCCCCAATTGTCTTCGTAAATTCTTCTTATCCTGTTATGAGTAAGACCGTTGGCAACCGTGTAATGCTTCATTTTCTTCGTTATATGATTGATGACAGTTATTCCTTTGTTGGTTCCTATCCAAATGTTATTTCTTGAATCCTGGAAAATGCTTTTAACAAAATTATCAACTATCGTTTGCGAATCGCCTTCTATATTATAAAGATGGTCAAAAATATTTTTATTCTTGTTATAAATATTTATCCCGCCGGAAAACGTGCCGAACCACAAAATACCCGAATTATCCTCCATTACAGACCATACCCTGTTATCATTTAAGCTTCTGCGGTTTGTCGGAATATTTTTAAAATTAATAAATGAATCCTCCCGGCGCTGGTATTTATAAATTCCCCCGCCATCTGTACATATCCACAGTAGTCTTTCGTTGTCTTCAAAAATTTTGGTAATTAAGGATTCATTTATGTTATTATCCTGGTCTAACTTGTCGAAATATTTCGCAGCCTTGTTAAACCTGTAAAGACCGCCCCCGTAAGTACCAATCCAAATTTGGCCAAGGTAGTCTTCTTCAATCGTCACTACAAAGTTATTGGTAAGTCCGTTTTCGAACCCTTTAACAACTCTATAATTAACAAAGTTGTTGGTTACAGGATCGAGTTTATTGAGCCCTGTGCGGTGTGCACCTGCCCATATAGTTCCTTTAGAATCTTCGAAAACCGTGTAAACGCGATTCTCGGAAATAGATGTTTTATTAGCCGGATCATGTGCGAATTGTAGGAAAGATTTTTTTTGAGGATTAAATTTTAACAGACCGGCGCCCCATGTAGCAATCCACATCACAGAATCAGAAGTAATGAGTATATCCTGAATCTTTGAAGCATTTTGGCCGAAATTCTGAATTAGCATTTCGAGATAATTTTCGAACGACGATGTCTCAACTGAAAATCTCCCGAAACCTTTCGCTCTAGTACCATACCAAACATTGCCATCATTATCTGTTGTTACATGAGATACCCAATTATCGAGTAAAGATTCTTTGTCTGAATTTCGTTTGTATTCTTTAATTGAGTAACCGTCGAAACGATTAAGACCTTCCTGTGTCGCAATCCAAATGTATCCTATTGAATCTTGTGTAAGTTTATGAACTAAACTATGAGATAGACCATCGTCTATTGTGATATGATCAAACAAAGCATTGTCGGATTGCGCCCTTAACGAGAATGCAAATACAATAACCAGTAAACTTTTATATTGTAAAAATTTCCACATGCTTCTAAACATAACAATTTCGACAGCCGGAGAACCGTTCCCATTAAATAGTCGAAATTAATTAACAGAAATAAAGGATACTCCTTAATGATACTACAAAATTATCATTATTTCTAAATTTAAGTAAATGATATTGAAATTGCCCTTTGGGCTATTTCAAAAACATCATCTTTCTCGAAAGCTGTATGTCCTTTGTACGCAGGGTGTAAATATATATACCGCTGGAAGGAGTATAATTAACAACCGAAGCAATATTGAAGTTAACCGTATATGTACCGGCGGAATATATGTCATTTAAAAGTTCACTTACCTTTCTTCCCAGTTGGTCAAACACGGTTAAACTTATGTGGGTCTCGTTCGGAAGCGAAAAGCTAATGGTTGTAGATGGATTAAACGGATTCGGGTAATTTTGTTCAAGCAGGAATAGTTCCGGAATTGTCTTTTGTTTTAGGTCATTCCGAACATGTGTGATATCTTCCGGTTTATAGAATGTATATGCAACTCCGCCTTTTTCAAACCAGGCTTTTGAGATATGCTGTTTGTTGTACACCATTGCGTAGCCGTTTGATTTTGCAGGATCATGAACAACAGGTCTCCCATCGTTTGTAAAACCGGCCAGCATAACAAGATGCCCGGTATAGAGCGG
>JANQLA010000335.1 GCA_028280855.1 Melioribacteraceae bacterium | reverse complement strand
TTCCGATTCAAATAAAGACGGTGTAAGCGCCGGGCAGTTAACAGGAACAAAAGCTTTGTCGAAGCGCGGACCAGTGTGATGAATGAAGCGGGCAAGGAGTTCTTTCCCCGTTCCGCTTTCACCGCAAATCAAAGTATCTACGGAATGATCAGCTACTAACCTGGCGTTTTCGAGAACCGAATTGATCGCCGGTGAATTGCCGACAATAAGATACTTATCGTTTTCAAAGTTTCTTTCTATTTGTCTTTTAAGAACTGCATTTTCTTTTTCGAGTATTTGCCGGTATTCTGAATTTTGTCTTTCAACATCCTGCAAATGAATAAGTTTTTCGACGGAAGTTATTAGCTCGGATTGCTGGTATGGTTTTTTGAGTATATCGTCCACTCCAGCCTTTAATGCCCGTATGATAGATGCTTCTTCGGAGTAACCTGTGATTAGCAGATATTTTATTTCGGGATAGTCATCTTTAGTTTTTTCTATAATTGTTAGGCCATCGTCGCCGGGCAGCTTTAGGTCGATAATTGCAATGTCAATACGTTTATTATTGATGGCAGTTATTGCTTCTACAGCAGTAACACCGAATGTAAAATCATAATCAAATTTACGGAGTGATAGTTTGATATTCTCAGCCGAAAATTCGTCGTCTTCAATTATAAGAATAGATTTATTACTCATTCTCACCTTCAGCAACCGGTATTACTACCTTGACAGTTGCCCCGATTTTATTGTTTGTCAAATTTATTCTACCACCGTATAAATCAACAATTTTTTTTACGAGCCAAAGTCCAAGGCCAGTTCCTTTGCCTGCTTCTTTAGATGAATTAAAAGCCTCGAAAGGATTCTCGAGATAAACTTCCGGAAATCCTTTACCGTTATCGGCCACCTCAATCAGGGCAGAATCATTATCGTAATTAGTTCTTATGATAATTTTTTTTTCTTCAATATCGCTTTCTACAATGGAATCTTTCGCGTTAGCTATTAAGTTATTAATAACCTGGCTAAGTTCAGCCGGCGGAATTTTTAGGTTCCGATCAATATTAAATTCGGTTGTTATGCTTATAGCCAGCAGCTCATATTGTTTGCCGAACAGGCTTATCCAATCGTCGTAAACTTCGTTAAAATTGCTTTCACGGTAAGTTTCATCATACCGCGAATGAAGCAGGAATTTTTCAATTATAACTTTTGATTTGCCTGCCGCCCTTCGTATAAGGCTAATGTTATCGTCTATTTCTTTTTTGTCTGCTTGCGGTTCGGCAAGTCTTTCGGCACTGTTAATTATTGCCCCAAGCGGACTATTTAATTCATGAGCGACACTGCTGGATATTGTTCCAAGCACGGCCAGTTTTTCCGCGTGAATTAATTGCGATGTTGCGTTTTCGAGTTCTTGCTTTTGCAATTTAATTCTTTTTGATGCATGGTGCATTGTTAATCCCCAGAGCAACAATATTACGATTACCAGTGAGGCAATACTAATGACAACAATCCATAGGGTATTGGCAGAAATTCTTTTATACCAGGGAATGTATTCAAGCTCTAACAAATAAGCTTCATTATTATTGAAGATATAAAACAGGTCAAGCTTTGGGAGATAATACAAATAGCCAGAAGAAGGAGTGGTAGCAATTAGGTTTTGCCTTTTGTCTAAAATAAGTTGTGCAAAGTTATTATTTAATGTTGAATATCCTACATAAAACACTTCGCCGCTACGTGTAAAACTGTCATATAGAATGTAATCTTTTGTATCTTTCTTTAACCCGGGTTTAAGATCTGCATCAAATATGTTGAAAGAGTTATTGTTGTACACAACAAATAGATAACCCCTCTTTTGTGGGTATGCTTTTTCAATTCTTTTCTTTGAATAGTATGTCTTTAGAATATTTCCCGTTCTAATATCCATGTATCCAATCCTTCCCAATGCAGTATCATCTTTGCTCCTGTGCCATTGGGCGAACAATAAAGAATCTTTGCCAGTAATCTCGCATACAGTACGCACGTACTCACCCCCTGTAACTTTTTCCCACACTACATTACCGGACTTACATAGCGCGTAAATAGCGCTTCGTTTATCAGTCGAAAAATCCGATGCGGAAGTGTCAAGTGTATTGCTGGAAATACCAGTATATGGAGTTGAATAAGGTTCATAATTATTTGTGCTTTCATTGAACATAAAAAAAGTGCCGTTTGAAAAAGCCATTCCGTTGCAAACTGCATTTGTTGGAATTATCCAAGAAAGGTATGATGATTCAGGTAAATAGTTTCCAGGTGTATGAAGTGAATAGTAGGCTGTAGGATGGTACCAAATTTGCGATCTTGTTTCAATATCAACAGCAAAAGCGCCTCTTACACTGCCGGGTTTGGGATACATTTCGTTATACAGGATAATAAATTCTTTATAGGTGTCTTCGTCAAGGTTCAGGTGCGTAAATGAAATTCTCCTTTCGTTTTCGAAACGGGTACCATTTATTGTAAACACAACTGTATTGTGCAAACTATCGCCATGATTATATAAGTAGAAATCCATCCTGTTTTTATATACTAAGGGGATTATAACCTCATCTAATCCGTCGTTGTCAAAATCGAGTACGAGATACTTGTTATGAATATAACATGAATCGGAATTGAACAGGATATTATCAATAAAACTCCAGTTCCTGTCCGAAAATCGAATTTCCCATTTGCGCGCAGATTTTTGAAAATTCTTTGTAATTAAATTCCTTGTTCCTTTTTTAAAAATTTCACCTTCATAAACATAGCTTTTACCAAGGTTTCGTATTGTTTGCAAATGGTATGGCGTGTTTTGGTATTGAGCGACTATAGTGTATGCCGTTATTAAACTAATTACAATTATTTTAAGTAATCTTCTAATCTCTAGTCCAAAACAAGTTATCAAGATAGCTTGGCTATACTCCCAAGGGATAGCAGCAAAAATAATTCCTCAAATATTACTTTCCAAAAGTAGGGTCCCTTAATCAGCTCTTCCTAAAAGATATGAACTCTGTTTATAGAATTTGTTAATGGAGTTTATAGCAGCAAACTAATAGTCAGTTAGTTTGAAGCAAATTTTGTGTTTTAGATTGGTTCAGTAATTGATTCTGTATTTATGGTGGAAACGATGTATATAATAATAGTATTGATCTTTATAGCAATAGTGCTTGTTATTATTTTCTTGCAATGGTACAAGAAAAACTCTTAGCAAATTCACTAAATCAATATTACTTCATTATATAGTAATTAAATAGAGGTTTCAATGAATTTAAAACACTTTACTAAATTTCTTTCGTTGCTTACTCTTTTATTAGTAGCATGTTTGGAAGAAAAACAATCTGTTACCGATAATGGTGATTATTGCTCATTTGAGATAACATCACCAACGTCATCCACTGTTTGGACAGCAGGAGAAATAGAAGCAGTCTATTGGAATCATTGTGATTTAGGAGGAAGAGCGGATATAGAACTATACAAGGGCAATAGCAAGATCGCAACTTTAGCCAGTAGTAGTGTAAACGATGGTGGGTGGGATGGGTACTCACCATCAAACTTAACAAGCGGTAACGATTATCGGGTAAAGATTACACATAACTCGGATCAGGGTAAAACCGATTTCAGCAGTTATTTTACAATAACTTCAGGTAGCAGCAATTGCTCGTTTGAGATAACATCACCAACGACATCCACTGTTTGGGAAGCAGGAGAAATAGAAGTCGTTTATTGGAACGATTGTGATTTAGGGGGAAGAGCGGATATAGAACTTTATAAGGGCGATAGCAAGATCGCAACTTTAGCCAGTAGTAGTGTAAACGATGGTGGGTGGGACGGATACATACCGTCAAACTTAACAAGCGGCAATGATTATCGGGTAAAGATTACACATAACACAGATCAGGGTAAAACCGATTTCAGCAGTTATTTTACGATAACTTCAGGTAGTAGCAATTGCTCATTTGAGATAACATCACCAACATCTTCGTCGGTTTGGACAGTCGGGCAAATAGAAGCCGTCTATTGGGAGGATTGTGATTTAGGAGGAAGAGCGGATATAGAACTATACAAGGGTGATAGTAAGATCGCAACTTTAGCCACTAGTAGTGTGAACGATGGTGGGTGGGACGGATACATACCATCAAACTTAGCAAGTGGCAATGATTATCGGGTAAAGATTACACATAACTCAGATCAGGGTAAAAGCGACTTCAGTAGTTATTTTACGATAATCTAGAAATCAGGAGTAAAATATGAATAAGAAATTGTTTTCCTTCATTTTATACTTTTTTTTGTGTAGTTGCTCTGGTTGGGAAAGAGCAGCAAACAATATGTTTGAATCAATAGAGAAACTAGACGGGCAAAATCGAAAATACTGTACAGTCGAGAATAAATCAGAGTATAGTATTTTGGTGAAATGCTACTACGAAAATGGTAATACTACAAGCTGGTACACTTTAGAAAAAAACGATTCGGAAGCATTTAAACCTTTCCACAAAGGACATTATGGCCGTCCTCATGTAGCTGTTTCTGTATCTCTCGGGGAGAATTTTGGAATCATTTTTCAAAAGTTAAGATTAGATGAAGGTGAAAAAGTAATTGTAAATAATGAGTCATTTACTCACTTCTGGATCAACGACGGCGGGCTTGTAGGTTCAAATACTTATAAATATGGTGAAACAGGATATGATATTATACCATAATTCTCTTTAACGGGGCTTGCTTCTAAGCGGTATATCGCACGCAAGACAGAGCAATAACACTCCGCCGCTTTATTTCATTTCAAAAACTAGCAATATTGAAGATTTTAATTTGTGCAATTCGTATCTTAATGTGCTTCGAGCCAATTGTTGCCAACTCCCGTATCAACCGCTACCGGTACGTTAAGCGGGAATGCATTTGCCATAAGGTCTATAATCACAGGCTTTAACTCTTCGACCTCATCCTTGTGCATATCAAATACGAGTTCATCATGTACCTGAAGAACCATTTTCGTTTTAGCTTCTCTGTTTTTTAACACTTCGTGTATTTTTATCATAGCCAACTTAATCATGTCGGCTGCTGTGCCCTGTATCGGCATATTAATAGCAACTCGTTCTTCGAATTGTCTTACCACACGATTATTGCTGTTTATGTTTTTCAGGTAGCGTCTTCGGCCGATTAACGTCTCTGCATAGCCATGCTCCTTAGCGAACTTTACGGAATCATCCATGAACTTTTTAACATTGCTGAATGTAGCGAAGTAGTTATCTATAATTTCTTTAGCTAGTGCCTGAGTAATTCCCAGCCTGGTTTTTAGACCGAATGCACCAATTCCGTATAGAATTCCAAAATTTACTTCCTTTGCTTTTCGCCGCATGTCTGCTGTTACTTCCTTTGGATCAACCTGGAATACAAGCGCCGCCGTACTACGATGAATATCTTCGCCATCTTTGAATGCCTTCGTAAGTCCGGGGTCATTGCATATGCTTGCCATAATGCGTAGTTCTATTTGGCTGTAATCAGCGCTGAATATTACGAAATTGTCATCGGACGGAATAAATGCTTTGCGTATCTCCTTGCCGAGTTCGGTGCGTATTGGAATGTTTTGCAGATTCGGATCAAGGCTGGAAAGTCGACCTGTTGAAGCAACTGTTTGATTATACGACG
>JANQLA010000302.1 GCA_028280855.1 Melioribacteraceae bacterium | reverse complement strand
AACTTTTTTAAAAGATGAAGTTGATGCCGACATTATTTTGGGCAATACTTATCACTTATACTTAAGACCGGGTATGGAAATTATTGAGCAAGCAGGCGGACTGCATCAATTTATGAATTGGAACAGGCCCATACTAACCGACAGTGGTGGTTACCAGGTGTTCAGCTTAGCGGATTTACGAAAGCTAAAAGAGAACGGGGTGGAGTTTCAATCTCATCTCGACGGATCAAAGCATTTTTTCACACCTGAAAAAATAATCAAAATTCAGCGTTCAATCGGTTCTGATATAATGATGGTACTCGACGAGTGCACGCCGTTTCCATGCGACCTTGAATATGCAGCAAAATCCGCACAGCTTACGTCTGATTGGGCAAAATTAAATTTAGAAGCTTTTTACCGATCGGAACCTCTTTATGGTAAAACTCAATTTTTATTCGGAATTATCCAGGGAAGTATTTATAAAGATCTCAGGGAAAAATCAGCAAAAGATTTGATTGATATGAACTTCGACGGTTATGCAATTGGCGGTTTAGCAGTAGGAGAGCCGACCGAAGATATGTACGAAATAACGGATTTCACTACTGATTTTATGTCTGAGAATAAACCACGCTACCTGATGGGCGTTGGAAGGCCGGAAAATATTCTGGAAGCGATTGAACGGGGCGTTGATATGTTCGACTGCGTAATGCCTACACGCAACGCCCGCAATGCTTATTTATTTACATCGCAGGGAGTTCTTGCAATTAAAAACACTGCTTATAAAAACGATTTTTCCGTAGTCGATTCCGAGTGCGATTGTTATACTTGCAGGAACCATTCGCGAGCGTATTTGCGGCACTTATTTAATGCAAAAGAGTTGTTGTACTTCGAGCTGGCTTCAGTCCACAATCTTAGGTTTTATCTTAACCTTGTGCGGAAAGCGCGAAAGAAAATAATTGAAGGGACTTTTACAGAATGGAAATCAAAAGTTTTAAACAAATTATCTAATAAAATACAAACGGAGGTTTAGTTGTATACACTATTGGCAATGGCGCCGCAGGGAGAAGGCGGCGGAAGTATGGTAAGCACACTAATTATGTTCGGTGCGATATTTGCGATTTTTTATTTTATGATTATTCGGCCGCAACAAAAGAAAGCAAAAGAAAGAGAAAGAATGTTATCGGAAATTAAAAAAGGCGATAAGGTTGTTACCAGCGGCGGTATGCACGGCGTAATTGCCGGTATTGATGATAAAACATGCCTTGTTGATGTTGGTAATAACGTAAAATTAAAGTTCGATAGAACAGCCATCGGCGGAATTACTGCGAAGAAAGATGATAACTGATTTCCTTAACGGATTTTGTTATTAGTTAACAGGTTGTAAGTTAATCCGGTGTTAAAGTTATTCAAGCAGAAAAGTGTTGAATAATCTTAAATAAACCATCGATAAAGTCCATGAAAATTTTAAGTGAGGCAAATAACTTTTTAGGTCTTGAAGAAAAATTTTCTTCCTTTGATCGGAGCAAAATTGTAATTCAGTCGGCTCCCCTTGAAAAAACAGCTAGCTACGGAAGCGGGACTGCCGGCGGCCCTAAAGCAATTTTAGATGCCTCGCATTATGTCGAGTTTTTTGATGAAGAGCTGCATCGCGAGGTATGTTTTGAAAAAGGTATTTGCACCTTGGAGGTTGCGGAATTATCGCATTATTCGCATCAAGAGGCGCTTGATGTTATTAAGAGGAATACGGCTCAACTTTTGGTGCAAGATAAGTTTGTTGTTACATTGGGCGGCGAACATTCGTTAAGTTCGGCCAGTGTCGATGCTTATCTCGATAAATTCAACCATCTTTCTGTGCTTCAAATTGACGCTCATTCCGACCTTCGTTATTCATACGAGGGATCGAAACTTTCTCATGCTTCGGTAATGCGGCGTATTTATGAGCGTACAAAAAATATTGTTCAGGTAGGCATACGCGCTCAGTGTAGGGAAGAAGCGTCTTTAATTAAGAATGAAAATATCGTAGCATATTATGCACGTGATATAAGAACCGGTAAACACGGAAACAACTGGCAAAAAAAAGTACTGAATAATTTGCAAAAGGATGTTTATATTACCTTTGACGTAGACGGTTTTGACCCATCTGTTTTACCTTCGACAGGAACGCCTGAACCAGGAGGTTTGTTATGGGATGAAACAATGGACTTGCTGAAGATCGTAGGAAAAGAAAAAAGTATCGTAGGATTTGATGTAGTTGAATTGGTTCCCGACAGCAGCATGACTAATTTGTCTGCGTTTACAACAGCTAAGCTTGTTTATAAACTTATTAACTATTCATTTCAATAAAAGTGAGAATAAAATGAAAACAAAAATACTATTTCTGCTACTCTTATTCGTTTCTTCAAGTTTATTTTCACAAAAGGTTTATATCGGTAAAATTGAAGGCGACATTGACTTAGGCCTTTCGCCCTATGTAAAACGTGTTATTACCGCTGCGGAAACTGAATTGGCAGACGCAGTTATTTTTGAAATTAATACTTTCGGCGGGCGAGTTGATGCAGCTACTCAGATTAAAGACGCCATAATTAACAGTAAAGTAAAAACAATTGCGTTCATTGATAAAAGAGCAATTTCAGCGGGAGCTTTAATAGCGCTTTCATGCGAGCAAGTTGTTATGGTGCCGGGTGCTTCTATGGGTGCGATAACGGTGGTTGATCAAGCCGGTACTAAACAGTCCGAAAAAGCTCAATCCTACATGCGTTCTGAAATGCGGGCTACAGCCGAAAGAAACGGACGGAGAACCGACATAGCGGAAGCAATGGTTGATGAACGCGTAGTTGTTGAAGGTCTTGTAGACAGCACGCAATTGGTTACTCTAACATCAGAGGAAGCCCTAAAATTCGGAATGGCTGATACAATTCTTTCAAGCTTTAGCCAGGTTCTGGAGGCTTATGAACTGGAAGAAGCAGAAATTATTGAACTTGAAGTCGATTGGGCCGAAGCCGTCATTAGATTTATTAGCAATCCGATAATCAGCGGGTTACTTATAATGATGGGAATGGTTGGCTTGTTTACCGAAGTAAAAAGCCCGGGTTGGGGAATACCCGGCACACTTGGCGTTGTATCGCTTGCCTTGTTATTCGGAGCAAATTACATTCTTGAACTTGCATCTTTTATAGAGATAATTCTATTTGTCGCCGGAGTAGCTCTTCTGCTTGTTGAAATATTTGTTGCCCCCGGATTTGGTGTATTCGGCATTCTCGGAATAGTTTTTATGATAGCCGGTTTGTTCCTCGGCTTGCTGGCCGATTTACCATTGGTTGATTGGGATGATGTATCATTTGTTATTATTCAACTTGCAGGTTCTTTCGTTGCTACAATTTTGTTGTTGTATTTTCTCACAAAAACTTTACCGAAATCAGGTATATGGAACAAACTTATTCTGGCGAACAACCTAGAAGCAAAATCTGGTTATACAACTTCAGAATCTAACTTTGAGCATCTTGTTGGTTTGTCAGGCGAGGCATTAACCGATCTTCGTCCGGCAGGTACTGCCATACTTGAAAATAAACGGTACGATGTAGTGACGGCCGGAGAATTTATTTTGAAAGGTGCAATGCTAAAAGTACTTGAAGTAGAGGGATCAAAAGTAGTTGTGGAAGAATTAGCAAAAGAGTAAACTAGATTAATTCCAGTTTACTCTTATTTACAACAAAATCTCTTTTGAATGCCTTAACAACATTTTGATTGGCGTCCAGGCTTTCCATGGTAACTTCCATTTCCATGCGAACTTCAGTATCGGATTTTTGCACAACTCCCTTGCTTAAATTAAAATATATCACTCCGGATCCTGAAATGCTTGGATCGCTGAACTCGTATTTCACACCTTCTTCAGCCACCTGGTTTTGACCATCCCATAACACTGACAAGCTTGCGTCAAGTTTTACCAGCGAGTCGAATTCGGTTTCCTGAAATTCAGCTACTTTGAAAGTTGCTACGTTTTCAATTTTAAAATTTGCAATGTATGACGGGTACCGTTGCTCCCATGTAGAGTTTATTCTTACTTTTTCTTTCGAGGTATTTCTGAAAAGTTGTTCAGTTAACGGAACTAAGCCGGAATTGATAAACTGTTGCGTAAATGCAGCTCTTTCTTCAGTTGAAAGCTTTTTATCGCCTGCCTGAATTTTAAGAATCTCGTCTACTATTTTATCAGTTCCGTATATATCCAGTATTTCACCGTGTTTGTTTACCCTTACGCTATACGAATTATTCTTGAGCGCCTCATAATCGGCAAACATAATTCTTTCCCTGGTACTGTAAAGGTATTTGGAATCATAATTAACTTTTTCGCCGTTTACTAAGGCCTCGGCTTTAATTGTTTCCACAAAAACACTTATTTCTGAAATTCCGTTTGCAGTAACTTCATCAACATTTAACGTAAACGTATAATTGGCGGTTTGCTTCATCTCGGATGAAAGTACGGTGTCTGATTCAATGTACTGAGAGTTTTCAAGCTCGGTTATAAGGTTATACCGATATGAATTCCCTTGCTCAAATCCATAAGCAAGAAGCTTTGTAGGTCCTACCGGTTTCTCATTAGCTATTTCGCTTTTACCGGTATCATTTTTTTGCTCATTGTTCGGTTTGTCGCTGCTGCAGCCAATTATAAAAATTATTATTAAAATAATTATTACGTTCAGTTTCATTGTCTTTTCCTCAATAAAATAAGTACCTTTTGCGTACTTCTTTGAATTTATCAAGATCTTTTGTCCAGGAATCAAAGAGTTTACCCGGCGCCGAGTTATTATCTATACTAATTTTTAATTCTTCGCTACCATAAAGCTTATCAAGCCAATTTTTTCGGTACTTAAAATCATTTGGGTATAATCTTTTTAGAACGTGTAAAAGCTCTATACCAAATCTTAGCGACTCAAAATTGTGTCTATCTAAAATTTTTAGCCGTATGCCGAAACACTTTTCATTCAAATATTTCGGGTATTTCGACATTGTATCGATGCTAACAGGATTAAATTCAACAGGAGTAACAGAAATCGAAGTTAGTTCCATTTTTTGAATTTCGTCTGCCAGTAATTGACCGTTAATAAATGGCGCGCCGATTTGTTCAAATGGTAAAAAAGTGCCGCGACCTTCGGATATATTCACACCTTCAAGAAGGCACATACCTGGATAAAGAATTGCCGTTTCGAGCTTTGGCATATTTGGTGATGGTTTAACCCATGAGAGTCCGCATTCATCATAAAAGAATTCCCGCTTCCAGTTTTTCATCTTAACAATTTTAAGATCGGCTTTATCGGGAGATTCAATATACCTTTCTTCGTTAAACAGCAAAGCCAGTTCGCCAATAGTCATTCCATGTACAATAGGAATAGGGGCTATTGCAACAAATGATTTGAACTCTTCATCTCGCAGAGGTCCATCAACAGTAATTCCGTTTATAGGATTCGGCCTGTCTAAAACAACTATTGGTATATTATTTTCGGCAGCGGCTTCAATACAAGTGAACAAGGTAGAAATATACGTGTAATAACGAGCTCCGATATCTTGTATGTCGAATAGCAGAACATCAATGTTGTTAAGCATTTCTTTAGTCGGCTTATTTACCTTTCCATAAAGCGAATAAATAGGAATGTGTAATTTTGAATCATCTTCTATACTTTCGCCGTCGGGCGCATTGCCTTTTAGACCGTGTTCAGGACCGAATATAGCGGCGAGTTTTACATCATTTCGATTTATCAGCGTATCAACTAAATGCGTTCCGTCCTTTAACAACGCGGTATGATTAGTTATTACACCAACCGATTTATTTTTAACTAAGTCAATATTTTCGGAAAACAATAAGTCGGCGCCTAACTTAACTGATTGCGAATATGAAGTGCTGGCTAAGAACAGAACCAGCACAACAAAAAAATGTCGAACTATTAAAAGTATCATTTGTTATAATTCTCCAGTAATTCTTTGCGAGAAAAGAAGTGGGCAATTTCTTTTGCGGCGTTTTCATCACTATCCGAGCCGTGAACAATATTTTGCTCAATACTCTCCGCGTAAAGTTTTCTTATTGTACCTTCTTCTGCATTCGACGGATCCGTTGCGCCTATAAGTTTTCTGAAGTCTGCAACAGCATTATCTTTTTCCAAAGCTATTGGAACACATGGGCCCGATGTCATATAAAGAAGCAGGTCGTTAAAGAAAGGTCTTTCTTTATGAATCTCGTAGAATCCGCCTGCGGAATCATTTGTTAGTTTTGTCATTTTCATTGCAACGATTTTGAACCCGGCTTCATTAATTTTTGTAATAACCTGTCCAATCAAATTTTTTTTCACACAATCCGGTTTTAGTATTGCGAGTGTTTTGTTACTCATTAATTTAGCTCCATCCTTATTTACCAATTATTAAAAAAAGACGAAGTATCAAGAGTTGACCTTCGTCGATAAAATCGTATTTAATTAATTACTATTTTTTTACTGCCGAAAGAGCTTTCTGCATAGTAACACCGATTTCGGCAGGGCTTTCTACAACGTGTATTCCGGCCTTTTTCATTGCTTTCATTTTCTCGGTTGCCGTACCTTTGCCGCCTGCTATTATTGCGCCGGCGTGCCCCATTCTTCGTCCAGGCGGGGCTGTTTTACCGGCAATAAATCCAACAACGGGTTTCTTCACATTCTTTTTAATAAACGCTGCTGCCTCTTCTTCAGCGCTTCCTCCAATTTCGCCTATCATTACAATCCCTTCCGTTCCCGGATCATCATTAAAAAGTTTTATAATATCAATAAACTGAGAACCTATAACGGGATCTCCGCCAATGCCAACGCAGGTTGATTGGCCGATCTTCAAATCGCTTAGTTGATTAACGGCTTCGTAAGTAAGTGTACCGCTTCGTGAAACAACGCCAACCTTACCTTTACGGTGAATGAATCCGGGCATGATACCAATTTTTGCCTTACCTGGTGAAATCACCCCGGGACAGTTCGGACCAACCAGACGTATGTCTTTATCTTTAATAACATTATATACTTTTACCATATCTCCTGCAGGAATACCTTCTGTGATACACACAATTAGTTTTATGCCTGCGGAAGCTGCTTCAAGAATTGCATCGGCAGCAAACGGAGGCGGAACGAATATTGCCGAAGCAATTGCTTTAGTTTCCTTTACTGCGTCTTCAACAGTATTAAAAATCGGAACATCGAAAATCTTTTGACCGCCTTTACCCGGGGTTACACCTCCAACTACTTTTGTACCGTAATCAAT
>JANQLA010000285.1 GCA_028280855.1 Melioribacteraceae bacterium | reverse complement strand
TTAGCTCCTGCATCGCAGGGGTCGATACCCGCGACACAAAGTATCCATCGTTTAGGGCGTGGACTACCAGGGTATCTAATCCTGTTTGCTCCCCACGCTCTCGCGCCTCAGCGTCAGCTACAGCCCAGTAAGCCGCTTTCGCCACTGGTGTTCCTCCCGATATCTACGCATTCCACCGCTACACCGGGAATTCTGCTTACCTCTGCTGTCCTCTAGTCAAATAGTATCCCTTGACCTCTCCCAGTTGAGCCGGGAGCTTTCACAAGAGACTTATCCAACCGCCTACGCGCACTTTACGCCCAGTGATTCCGGGTAACGCTTGCCCCCTACGTATTACCGCGGCTGCTGGCACGTAGTTAGCCGGGGCTTATTCTGGTGGTACAGTCAATTCCCAATGGTTTTTCGTCCCACCCTAAAGGAGTTTACAATCTTACGACATTCATCCTCCACGCGGCGTTGCTGGGTCAGGCTTTCGCCCATTGCCCAATATTCCTCACTGCTGCCTCCCGTAGGAGTCTGGACCGTGTCTCAGTTCCAGTGTGGCTGATCATCCTCTCAGACCAGCTACTGATCGTAGTCTTGGTAAGCCGTTACCTCACCAACAAACTAATCAGATACAAGCCCATCCATAAGCGCCCGAAGGCTTTAACAACATCATCATGCGATGCCGCTGCATTATTCGGTATTAGCCACACTTTCGCGTGGTTATCCCCAACTCATGGGTAGGTTACTTATATATTACTCACCCGTGCGCCAGTATACTCGCTCTCCGAAGAAAACTTTCCCCTTGACTTGCATGTGTTAAGCACGCCGCCAGCGTTCGTCCTGAGCCAGGATCAAACTCTCCGTTGTAAATCAACTATAAAATTGGCGTAATCAAGTACTATTTGTACTGTTTGTTTTACTACTAAAGCTTTACTTTAGTCATCCACTATTTGAAAGAACTTCATAAAAAACGGACTCGTAACTTAGTGTATCTTCTCTTATTTGTCAAGCGAATTGACAAAACATATCAAGTATCCGTTGCAATCATAATATATTTGAACAATGTCATAAATAATGACAGCTTCAAAGTTAGAGCTTTTTGAACAATAAATCAAACAATTTTTTAAAAAATGTTGCAGAAATGTCAAGAATTGTACACTAGTTCCTAAATAAAACTTAAGATTATTTGATTTGGAACTTGAAACAGCTTTTTCTGTTTAAGCAAAAAACAAAAAGAAAGGGGGAAAAGGTGAAATCTAAAAAAACCAATAACCCGTTATCGGACCTAATTTCCGATGAAATTTACGATTTGTTGAACAATCGCGGATTAATAAATGAAAAGTCTGTTAGAGATCATACAATTCGCAGGAAATTTAAAGATATGCGCGAATCCAAAGTAAGCGCATCTGATGCGATAGAATCATTAAGGAATGATTATCCTTACCTTCAATTTGATACTATTCGCAAAATTGTTTATCACATACACAAATAAATATTCTTGACAAACAAGCGGTCAACGTGTATATTTAAGTACCACTCTTTCAAAGATCATATTGATCTTTGAGTTTGTGAACCTGCCCAGTGTCTCCCCCCAACACTGGGCTTTTTTATTTACATACTGGATTGAAGAATGGCAGTCAAAAAGAAGCAGAAACACATCAGAAAGAAAATTGAATCTCCTTTCAAAGATTACTGGACAAAACTTAATTATATTTTATTTTTTGCAGGTTTAGTAGTACTGTTTATCGGTTATTATTTGATGGCGCAAGGACCATGGGATAATCCACTTAGTCTTTCAGTTTCACCAATTGTATTATTAATTGCTTACCTAGTTCTTTTTCCTCTCTCTATATTCCTCAAAAGTAAAAGAAAAGTGCAAAAGGATATATAAATTTGTTCCTGGCAAAAGTTAAAGGCAATGTTGTATCGACTGTTAAGAATAAGCATCTTAAAGGACATAAACTTCTTCTAGTGAGCGAAATCGATTTAGAAGGTAATTTATTAGGCAAAACAGACTATATTTCTCTTGATTTAATTGATTCGGGAATTGGTGATACTGTTTTAGTTACTAGGGAAGGCGATGCAGTTCAACAAATACTGGGTCATAAAAAGGCTCCGGTAAATACAATTATTATTGCAAACGTAGATAATATTGAATTTGAACCGATAGAATAAATTTTGGTTTAGTTTTGAACCAACACCAATTTGAAAATCTTGCACGATTAAAACTCCTTCTTTCACTTGAACGAATAGGGCCTGCCAGAGTTTTTAACTTGCTTTCAAGATTTGATTCTATTGAAGCTATTTTCGAAGCTGACTTTTCAAAGCTTATGAATGTCGATTCGATAAGTACCTTACTCGCAAAAAAAATTAATGACTCTAAAGGCAAGCTAAGTAAATCAAAACAGAAGCTTGAAACCGAGCTAAACAAACTCGCCAAGCTAAAGTCTAGATTAATTTCTTACTGGGATGAGGAATACCCTTCAAATCTTAAAAGAATTTATTCGCCGCCAATACTACTGTATATAAAAGGAGATTTAATTGAACAAGACTCAAACTCGATAGCCATTGTGGGCACACGTAATGCAAGCGACTACGGTATTGTCACAACCAAAAAATTCGGCAGCGATTTGTCCAGGCAAGGTATTACCATAGTTTCGGGCATGGCTAGGGGAATAGATTCGGTTGCTCATCGATCTGCCTTGCAAAACGGTGGAAGAACAATTGCAGTAATCGGGTCGGGAATTGATGTCATATATCCTCCAGAGAATAAAAAACTGTTTAACGAGATTACCGAAAGCGGTGCGATAGTTTCAGAGTTCGAGCCTGGAACTAAGCCCGATGCACAGAATTTTCCTAGGAGAAACAGAATAATATCCGGCATTAGCAAGGGTACACTGGTTATTGAAACAAAATTAAACGGCGGCGCTATGCGGACTGCAAGGTATGCCTTGGAACAGAACAGGGAAGTATTTGCCATACCCGGTAATATTGACAGTTCCAATTCCGAAGGAACGAATATATTGATTCAGATGGGCGAAGCAAAGCTTACAAACAGCATGAGTGATATTACTGAAGAGTTAAACCTCGATTCAGTTTCACCGCTGGTCGATAAAAAGAAAAACCGAGTTACCGAATTAAATTTGTTTGAGCAATCTATTGTGGAGGTCCTTGATAAAAAGCCAAAACATATCGATTTAATCGCCAAACAATCAAAAGTAGCCCTGTCCGATTGTCTCGTACATCTCCTTTCTTTGGAACTAAAAGGGTATGTAAGCCAGCACCCAGGAAAAACATTTTCTTTAATATCTACTTAACGTTTAGTCTATTAGGCCAATATTGAGCCAGCCTTTCTTTAATAAACTTTTCCTGCCCGCTTTCAGTTGGGAAATAATATTGCGAGCCCGACAATTCCTCAGGTAAATATTTTTGACTTATGAAGTTATTTTCAAATTCATGGGGATATTTATAATCTTTACCATAGCCTGCATTTTTCGTCAGCTTTGTTGGCGCATTACGCAGATGCAACGGCACCGGAAATAATTTTCCGCTCCTGACCTCTGATATCGCCTTATCAATTGCAACGTACGATGCATTACTTTTAGGTTGTGAAGCAAGATAAGTTACACATTGTGCAAGTATAATACGCGCTTCGGGCATACCGATTTTATCAACGGCGCTAAACGCCGCCTCGGCAAGAACAAGTCCGTTTGGTGATGCATTCCCAATATCCTCCGAAGCAAGAATAATTAGTCTTCGTGCTATGAATAAAGGGTCTTCACCGCCCTCAAGCATTCTTGCCAACCAATAAAGTGCAGCGTCGGGATCGCTCCCTCGAATGCTTTTAATAAAAGCTGAAATTACATTATAATGTTCTTCACCTGCTTTATCATACAATATGTTTTTATGCTGCAGCACTTCTTCAATGTTTTCTTTCGATACGTATATGCTTTCCGCCTGAAGATTAGTAACTACAACGCTTTCCAAAGTGTTAAGCATTATTCTTGCATCACCACCAGAAATATGAATCAGGTAGTCGCTGTCGACACCCGATATGTCACACTGTTTCAAAAACTCATCCTCCGTTAATGCTTCATTGATAATTTGCTTTAAATCAATGTCGCTTAGTTCCTCGAGAATATATATTCTTGCGCGAGATCTTAGCGGAGGAATAACTTCAAAAGAAGGATTCTCGGTTGTGGCCCCAATAAGTATAATTTCGCCGCTTTCTACGGCCGCTAACAAAGCATCTTGCTGAGACTTATTGAAGCGATGAATCTCATCAATAAACAGAATGGTTCTTTTGAAGTGTTCTAAATTATTTTTTGCAATTGAAATTATATTGCGAACCTCCTTAACGCCTGCCGATACCGCGTTTAATTGATAGAATTCGGAGCTGGTATGTAATGAAATAATTTTCGCCAAAGTCGTCTTTCCAGAGCCCGGTGGTCCCCATAATATGAATGAAGAAAGTTTATCATTCTCAATCATTTTACGAATGGGGCCATTCTTACCAATTAGTTTTTCCTGGCCTCTGAAACTAAACAAAGATTCTGGTCGTACTCTTTCGGCAAGGGGAACATTCGGAATATTTGCTTTTCCGGTCATTGCTAATTGCGTTCTCTCTTTTCTATCTTCAAAGCCTGCTCATTACTGTCTAGCATATGATATCGTTCACGCGCAAGTTTTTCTATTTTGAATAGGTTGTATTTTACAGAATCAATTTCCGAGTTAAGCTGTTTTAATTCTTTTTCTGTTGCAACAATTTCTTCATTTAGACGTTCAACTTCGGATCGCAGCTTAACGTATTTCATGATTCCGTATTCATTGAACAACAAGAAAAAAAACAATACTGCTACAAGCAATGGGTAGAGTAGTTTTTTATATCTAAAATTTTTCATTCCTTGATTTTGTTTTTTTCAAGCGTGTTTGTAACAATCGAATCTATAAGCGCCTCGAAAGACATTCCTGACGCTTTGGCTGCTTTAGGTAATAAGCTTGTGCTTGTTAACCCAGGTAAAGTATTAACTTCAAGACAATAAGTTTTGTAATCACTGCTTAACCGGAAGTCTACCCGTCCGTAACTCTCACCATCAATGGATCTAAAAGCAAAAAGTGCTTGTTCCTTAAGATCATTCAAAACACGGTCAGAGAAATTAGCCGGCACCTCATATTCACTCATTCCCTTAGTATACTTGCAAGTATAATCATAGAATTCATGCTTCGGCTTTATTTCAAGCGGTGGAAACGCCCGGTCATTAAGAACTCCCACAGTTAGCTCATGTCCGTCGATGTATTCCTCTACCAGAACCTCTCGTGAATATTTCTGCGCATTTAATATTGCTTCATCTACTTCCGACTCATTATGACAAATTGATAATCCGACTGCTGAGCCCTGGTTGTTAGGCTTTATAACGCATGGGAAAGACAGTTCCTCAAAAATCTTCTTCTTGGTATCTAATGAATCATCGACGTCCTCTTTAATCAGAAACCATTTCGGTGTAGCTACACCGTAGTGCTGAAACATAACCTTAGTGAAGGTTTTATTCATTGATATAGAACTCGCCAATATGCCTGAGCCAGTGTAAAGTATTCCTTTCATTTCAAGCAACGATTGAATTGTACCGTCCTCGCCCCAGGTTCCGTGGAGCCCGTTGAAAACAACATCTACACCTTCCATTAATTCGCAATTAACCGCATCAATATAATTGTTACTGTTCGCTTTCCTCTGATTAACATCCGAAAAGAATTCCGCTTCGTGCGAAGGCTGCCGTAAACCTAATGCCGGATCAATTAGTTTGTACTTATATCCTAGTGATTTGAGAGCCTCTAAAACTCCTTTGCACGACATTTGAGACACTTCACGTTCACTCGAAGCTCCACCGACAAGCAGCGCAACTGATATTTCATTTCTATTAATCATCTTCTTACTGGTCCCGTTTAAAAATCAAGTCTGCTTCGTTTATCTATTTTAATCCCGTATGTTGATTCAGCAATAGAATACAACTCTCGAAGTTTTTGCAAAGGAATTGTTTTCTCCCTACCCATTGAACGGATGACAGAGAGAGTTTTAGCGGAGTGCTCCAATTTTTCCATTCGGTAATAAGCACCTTCAATAGTTTTGCCAACAGTTACAGCACCGTGATTCTCCAACAGAAATGCCCAGCAATATTCAACATATGGTGACATCGAGTTTGGCAAGCCATCACCCGAGGGCGTAGCGTATTTGCAGAGCGGAATTTTACCAAGCGATAGAATCACCTCTGGGAAAACAGGATTGTTTAAAGATTCGCCCATTGCAGCAAAAGCTGTTGCGTGTACAGGATGACAATGAACTACAGAGTTAATTTCGGGACGACTGTTATATATTAAAAGGTGAATTTTGTATTCAGTAGAAACCTTTCCCCTGCCTTCGAGCTTGTTACCTTTGGTATCGATAACAATTAGATCATCAATTCCAACATCACCCTTGCACTTGCCGGATGGAGTGATGATAAATTTATCGGAATCATATCTTACGGAAAGATTACCGTCATATGCTGCCACGTAACCATTCGCATACACTTTATGACAAGTATTTACAAGAGTTTCTTTAAGATTCATTCCTTTCCAGTCTTTCCATTAGTTGAAGATTTACTAAGCCGTCGTTGCCCGTAACTTTTGGAATTGAATTTTTTAGAAAGGATTTCTGTACGGACTTAAGAAGTATAGACTGGTTGTTCGCTTTTTTTCTGAATGCCTTTACGGCTTCACCTGACAATTGTATAGTAAGCTTGCTCGATTCATTTTTTCGTCCTACCATATTGTCGATACTGAGACAGCCGTTATAACCGATTATCTCAATGCGGTTAAACTGCTTTTTAGCATTGTACGACACATTGAAATATCCGTAACCGCTTGCGTTGAACTTAACAATGCCGTTCGCAAAATCATCAACTTCGCTTTTGTAAATCACATTATCAATATTACCCATTATGGTTTCGATATTCCCGCCAAAATAACGTAATAAGTCAATCATATGGGTGCCGAGATCGCGAAGTGCGCCTCCACCGGATAATTGTTTGTTAAACCTAAAGTTATCATTCGGTGCAAAATCAATATTAAAGTTGGTTGATATAGATACGATTTTACCGATCACTTTTTTATCGATTAACTCCTTTGCTTTTGCTACAAGCGGATGAAACCGATATACGTAATTGACCGCGAGTTGAACATCATTTCGTTTGCATGCATCAACCATTTGCTGTGCTTCCCGCGAGTTGATTGCAAGCGGCTTTTCACAAAGCACATGCTTACCTGCTTCGGCTGCTTTTATTACCTGCCATGCATGATCTGAGTTTCTGCTAGAGACATAAACCGCACCAATATCGGACTGAATAAACTCATCGTAGTTATCGTACCCCCGTTCAGCATTAAACCTGTTTGCAATATACCCAGCGCGCTTGATATTGCCGCCGTATATTGAAATAATTTCACTTCGTTTAATAGTTTGCAATGTAGGAAGAAATGTATGTTCGGCATACCAGCCGCAGCCGGCAACACCCCACTTGAGCTTTCGGATGTTTCTTTTCCGAAGTAAAAGTTTACGAGTTTTTTCTTTCATCGTATTACAGGTTAAGTTTTTTCATTAACTTTTTAATCGGAGTTGAATTTTGCATAATGTAAAAATGGATTGCCGGTACATTATTATTAAGTAAATCCTCTACTTGTTTTGCAGTCCACTCTACTCCAATATCCAGTACATGTTCGGGTTTAGCTTGTTCAATTTCTTCTGCCAGTTCGTTCGGAACATCAATATGAAAATTTTTTGGCAGCGAATTAACATGCGATTTCGCTGTAAGAATTTTCAATCCAGGAATTATAGGCACATCAAGCCCGTTATCTTTACATAGATCAACATATTTGTAAAATTTATCGTTATCATAAAACATCTGTGTAACAATATATTCGGCGCCGGAATTTATCTTATTAAGGGTGTACTTAATATCGGTTCGAATGTTAGGTGATTCAAAATGCTTTTCAGGGTATCCACCTATTCCTATGCAGAAATCCATTGGCTCAGCGTCAAGCAGCGAGTCTTCAACATACTTTCCTTTGTTAACATCCGAAATCTGTTTTACCAGGTCGCGTGCGTAAACATTTGCGCTTCTACCGTATTTAATCGGTTTACTAAATCCACTGTCGTCGCCGCGTATTGCCAGTACATTATCTATTCCTAGATAATGCAATTCAATTAAAAAATCCTCTGTTTCTTCACGGGTAAATCCCTGGCAAATAACATGCGGAACTGCGTCTACGTTATATTTATTTTGAATCAATGCACAAATTCCAAGTGTGCCCGGTCGTTTGCGCTTAATTTTCATTTTATACCCGCCGTCGGGGGTCTCTTCGTACATAACCTCGGCAGCATGACTTGTTATGTCTATAAAAGGAGGCTCGTACTTAATTATATCATCCAGCACTGCCATAAGCTGCCTTATATCGCCTCCTCGCTTGGGAGGAATAATTTCAAAACTGATTAGAGTTGAAGCAGCTTTTTCCAAATGTTCAATTACTTTCATGGGTTCCTTGCTAAAATGGTAAGTTAAATTTACAACTAATTAAAACAATCTGCTAAAGATGTAACCGGTTACAGCCATTAACTATTTCAGAATAAGCAAGTTGAGTTCAGTCTTGTCAAGATTTTTTATTTCAGTATTCAGAACACTGTACTTTCCGGTAAGCCAATACTCGGTTGTATTATCATATTGTTTGCTCATTACATGGCCTGATTGCCCGGAGGGCATAGCAAAACGAAATTCATCCGGATTTCCAAAGTCAAAAATATAGCGCATCGAAGGTCCAAGGGTTACACTGTAAGGATCGGTAAATTTATATTCCGTATTAAATATAGTAGTTCCGCTACCGCTGATTGGGTAGGGACCAATGTTAACAATATTATCGATAATCGATGATAAACCGTCAAACGGATGTTCCAATGTCACCGTGTGTAATTTATACCACTGCCAATCGGCTAAATCTTCACCAAACTGATTCTCAAGTTCGTCCAGAGCATCAACGAGGCTTTTACGTATTATATCGTTTAAACTCTCGATTCTCGATGTAGCTACATTGTCTATCCAGGATATGTACTTTCCCTTGCAAATTTCTTCGACCATACGAAAAGGGACATTGGCAATAAACACGTATTCTTTGAACAGCTTTTCGCCCATTTCATCTTTAAATGTATTTTCGAGAAACTTCTGGTAAAATGTTAAATAAATTGTTGGGGCTTGTTGATACATGTCCATCACAAAATCCCACTCGTTTAGTAAGGTTAGCGCCAATTTCATATTCTCGTCGGTAACATTTGTATTTTCGAACGCTTCAAGGAATCTCGTCAAAACCTTTCTTGCGTAATGCGAGTAAAAATCGTTCTGAATATTTTCGTAATCTTCGACGCCGACAGAATCTTTTGCTTCCAGCATTTCGGTAATTCTTTCAATTCTTGCAGAGGGTTCCCAAATATTCGAAATGTGATAAGGGAATTCCTTAACAGTTTTATTATTCGCAGATGCAATATAATTTTTTGGAGGATTGAAGAGCTTAGGCATATCTGAATAATCAACAAATCCAAGCCAGTCATATTCCGAAGTTGTACCATCATAAATCAATGTTGGACTAAATGATTTACGAAGAGGAAGTTTTGCTGCGCAAACATACCCGATATTACCCTCAGCATCACCATAAACAAAATTCTGACCAGGTACCGTAAAGTCGACCAATGCAGCTTCGAACTCTTGCCAGTTATTTGCTTTGTTCACTTTGTATATTGCTTTGTATTCATCGCTGAAATCCTGGGCAACCCAACGCATACTTATGTTTGCCTTTTTTCGAAATGTTGAGTCAGGGAATAAAACATCATACGTATGCGTATGCGAAACAATAGGACCACGATGAGTCGATTTTATATTTATTTTAACATCCAATGAATCCTTTACCTTTATTACCTCTTCAAGGATCGATAGATCATGCCACCGACCGTCAAGCAAATATTTTGTACCGCTTGAATCTAATTGTTCAATATAAAAATCCGCATCGTCCGTCATTACATTTGTGAGAGCCCATGCAATTGATCTATTCTTACCGATAACAATTGCCGGAACACCGGGTAAAGTAAAGCCCTCGGCATTCCAGTTGCCTGCTCTTATAACAGCCATAAACCATTTACCCGGAAGTGCAAAAGGAAGATGAGGATCGTTAGCAATAATCACTCTCCCGGATTTTGATTTTTCATGATTTACAACCCAGTTGTTTGAGCCGATGTGCGTACCGCTCATGTTCATAAATTCGCGGAACGCTTGGTCGGTTTTTACAAAATCCAAATCAATTTTACCGAATGAACTGTAGTCGGCTGGAATAATTGTAGGCGCATTTTCATCAAATCCAGGCAAAATTTCAGCGGCTTTTTCAGCGCCGAACTTCTGTACAAGACTACTAAACATAATATCCGTCCACCAGCTGATATTCAGCTCCCATGCCATCAGCTTTGCGACAAGTAACGAATGCTCGGGCTGCCACTTCTCCGGTGAGTATCCCAAAATGCCGAATTCGAAAGAATAATTAGTGTTTGTTTCGAGGTATGAATTAACTCCTTTTGCGTAAGCGTTAAGGTAAATTTTCGTTGTGTCACTTAGATTATCAAAATGCTTATCAATGATGCGCCGAAAACCAACTGTTCTGAACATTTTATCAAAAGGCACTGTTTCACTGCCGAAAACTTCGGATAGCCTTCCTTCTCCCGCACGTCTCATCAAGTCCATTTGAAACATTCGCTCCTGGGCATGAACATATCCGATTGCAAAAGCTGCATCGGTTTCCGTGCCAGCAAGAATATAAGGTATTGCAAGGCTGTCCCGATATATTTTTGCTTCACCATCTAAACCTGTTACATCAACTTCAGCATCATAATCGGGAATTGGCAGATACATGATTCTATATGCAACTATTACTAAACCGATGATGAATAAAAGAAAAGCAACACCAATACCGCCAACAATTTTACTTTTGTTCATAAAAAATACACTCTATAAAAATTTTCAAAAATGCCGCTACCGGATACTAATACATATGTCAGTTAATTTATTCAGACTATCAGATTCTCCAATAGCTATAAGCTTGTCGCCAAGTTTTATTTCGGTTCCGGAATTTGGATTGTAAGTAAAAGATCCATCCGAACTATAGATTGCAACTATTATTATGTCAAGTTCTTTTCTTATCGGCGAATCTAATAAGGTTTGCCCGATAAGCTTCGATCCTTCGCAAACAGTTATTTCCTCAAGGTTGATTGCAATATCCTTATCTCTTGCAACACCATCTATAAAATCAATCACACCAGGACGCATAAGCAGCTGCACCATTCTGTTACCACCGAGTTCATAAGGTTTGACCACCCTGTCTGCGCCTGCTTTTACAAGTTTGGATTCTGTTCCTTCATCTATTGCCCTTGCAACAACAAATATGTCGGGATTCAATTCTTTGGCTGATAGTACAGTAAAAACATTTTCAGCGTCTGTAGCTACTACAGACACAAGTCCTTTGGCACGTCTAAGTCCTGCCTTTATTAATGCTTCGTCGCGAGTTGCATCGTCACTTACAAAATCGTATCCTTTTTCTATCAATTGCTCAACATTTTCATGATTGTTCTCTATTACAACAAACGGATATTTATTTTCCCTTAGCGCTTCACAAATTTGTTTGCCCATCCTTCCGTAACCGCAAACAATGTAATGATTGGCAATCAGGCCCAGACGTCGTTTCATTCTTATTCTCCTGAGCATTTGTTTTTCAATTAATATTTGAGCTGCTTTTCCGCCTGTATAAGCAATGCTTAATACACCGGAGATAATCAGGAAAACCGTGAACAATCTCCCTGTTTCAGTCAAAGGTTTAACCTCTTTAAAGCCCGTTGTGCTTATAGTAATCACAGTCATATAAAACGAATCAAGCAGACTCCAGTCCTGTTCTATAAGCTCAAAACCGATAGTACCGATAATAATTATAAAGAAAAGCGTTAATAGCCCGTATTTGAATTGATTAACTACGTTTGTGGCCATTCTATTTTTTGATTATGATTATTGAAACACACTACCTGCAATAATTATATTGGCGAATATATTAAATCGTAATTTCAGATTATCCAAATATTTTACTTTGTTTACCGGTATTTTTCCGCTATTCACCGATTTGATATCTGCAACATAATGTTGAAACATTATATTGATATAAAATGAATTGGAAAATTTATGAAACCAAAACCGTTTGATCTCCGATTTACGATTGGAATTATAATCATTGTCGTAGGTGCTTTACTGCTCCTCGGAAACCTCGACATAATTGATTACACAATTCCGTCATTTTTACTTTCATGGAAATCGATACTAATAATAATAGGTCTGATATTAATTGCAAATTCAGGTAATAAATCAACTGGAATAATCCTGATAGCTATAGGCTTTATAGCGCACCTTCCGGAGTTTTGGCCTTTAATTTTAATATTGCTTGGACTTTATATAATAATTCGCACGAAAGGATTCTCAAAAATTTATTCCCCTTCCGGCAGTTCGTTAGAAGAATTTACAGAGGGTGAACAGATTAATGACGTTGCAGTATTTGGCGGCGGGAAAAAATATTTTCAAATCGAAAACTTCCGCGGTGGAAAGCTGACAGCCATATTTGGTGGTAGCGAAATAGATCTTATTGACTGCAAACTTGCCCTGGGTGAACATACACTTGATATATTTGCCATGTTCGGCGGCTCTACAATTTTAATTCCGTCGGATTGGAGGGTAGAGCTTGATCTGATACCTATCTTCGGCGGGTTTTCCGATTCACGCAGAAAAGATCCGAATCTTGTTCAGCCTACAGACCGAAAATTAATAGTGAAGGGACTTGTGCTTTTCGGTGGAGGAGAAATTAAAAACTAATGGGGTACCTTTATGAATAATTCGCGATTAGTGATTGGAATTATATTAGTTGCCATCGGTGTGCTGTTTTTAGCCGATAATGTATTATACTTTCCATTTGATTTTAACTATTACATTTTTTCGTGGCCTTTCCTGCTAGTAGTTATCGGGATTATAATGCTCCTCAATTCACGTGACAATACCGCTGGTATTATATTAATTTTGATAGGAGTTCTATTTTTAGCTGGTCGCTTTTTTCATTTTCCTATAAGGTATATCATCTACGATTATTGGCCTGTAATCCTTATTATTATCGGGTTGGTTATTCTATTAAAGCCGCGAAAAAAAAGGATTCCACCCGGAGTTGACCCCTCCTTTGTTGATTATGACCCTTCATCCGAAAGCAACAAGCATAGTGTTCAAACAGATTACATCAACGAAAACGCAATATTCAGCGGAACTGAAAGAAGGGTAGAGTCAAATAATTTTATGGGCGGAAAAGTAACTGCATTATTCGGGGCGGCAGATATAGATTTGCGAGACGCAAAGCTTGCCCCGGGAAGACAGGTACTCGACGTTTTTGTCGCTTTCGGGGGAATAGATATTTTTGTTCCGCGCGACTGGCGGGTAATCATTAATGTTACTTCTATATTCGGGGCATTCGACGATGAGAGGCGGAAAGAAGTTAGAGACGACATTGACGAAGGAAAAGTATTGGAAATAAAAGGACTGGTATTATTTGGCGGCGGAGACTTAAAGACGTAGAGCATGCAAAATCCATTTATAGAAAATAGGGCAAGTATTCTTTCGTACCTTGTTGTATGGGCGCTGCTGACTTTAAATCATATTGTCGTGCTTAGATTTTTGATAGGTCTCAGCGGCAACATTTCACTTTACGATGCACTCGCCTATAATATTTCTTTTATGATAATTGCACTAGCTTTATGGTACCCGTCAATCTACCTTAGTATTGACAAGAACCGGTTTTGGAAAACACTTTTGAATCATACTGCAGGCGGAATTATCACCTCTATAATTTGGATTTACCTGGGGTATTTCATTTTATCTAATTCAATTGAAGACGATAGCTATATTTCTTTTTTAAATTCTTCGCTCGTCTGGCGGTTTAACCTGGGACTTATCTTTTATGCCATTACAGTTATCTTTTACTACGTTGCCTATTACTACAAGAGCTTCAAAGAGAAAGCACGGCAGGAGAGCGAACTGCGTGCATTGGTCAAAGAAGCCGAATTGAAAAAGCTGAAGTACCAAATTAACCCTCACTTTATTTTCAACAGCCTAAACTCGATAAGCTCGTTAACAATATCCGATTCCGATAAAGCAAGGGACATGATAATTAAGCTATCCAATTTCATGCGTAAAACTTTATCGAGAAACGAGAACCAGATGATTTCGTTAAAGGACGAAATTGCTAATTCAAGTTTATACATGGAAATTGAGAAAATACGATTTGGTGACGGAATAGAATTCGTTGAGAGTATAAGCGATGATTGTAAAGGAGTTCAAATACCAAGCATGGTACTTCAACCTCTTTTTGAGAACGCAATTAAGCACGGTGTTTATGAAAGCATGGAAAAAATTACAATTAAACTTTCATGCCGTAAGGATGAAAAGTATTTTGTTATTACGCTACAGAATAATTTTGATGCAGACGGTATTTCTAGGAAAGGCGAAGGAATAGGACTGAAAAATATTAATCAAAGGCTAAAACTAATTTACAACCAGGATAACCTGATAACTTATGATAAATTAAATAATATATTTACGGTGAACGTATACATACCTTTGACTTAGAGGAGAATAAATGGAGAAGGTAAAATGTGTAATTATTGACGACGAAAAACTTGCAAGGGATTTAGTTAAAAACTACCTGTCGGATATTGATAATATTGAAATTGTCGAAGAATGCAAAAACGGTTTCGCAGGTATTAAAGCAGTGCAAAATCATAAACCCGACCTGGTATTTCTTGATATCCAGATGCCTAAAATCAACGGCTTTGAAATGCTGGAGCTTCTGGAAGAACCTCCTTCAATAATATTTACCACGGCTTTCGACCAGTATGCTCTGAAAGCATTCGAAGTAAACGCGATTGATTACCTTCTAAAGCCTTTCTCAAAAGAACGATTTGATGATGCCGTAAAAAAAGCATTATCAAAATTATATCAAAATGTTGATACAAAGAACACTCTCGAGAAATTACGGAAACATGTTGATGAAAAGGACGAGTTCCTTAACAGGATTGTTGTGAAAGATAAAAGCAAAATTACAATCGTTCCTGTTGAAGATGTAATATACCTCGAAGCCAAAGGTGACTATGTAGAGATAATAACAGACAATTCTAAACACCTGAAACAAAAAACCATGAAATACTACGAATCACATCTTGATCCTTCAATTTATATTCGCATCCATCGTTCTTACATTCTCAATATTAATTACCTCCAGGATATAGAATTGATGGAGAAGGAATCATATCGCGCAATACTAAAAAACGGGCGGAAGCTATCGATAAGTAAAAACGGTTATGCTTTGCTTAAAAATACACTATAATTTGCATTTTGGTTAAAATAGCCTAATTGAACTTTATTAGACCTATCAGTATATTTTGTTTTCAAAATTGATACAAGGCAAAAGAATGGATAAAGACCTTCAATCGATCCAGGAAGTTCGTGAACTGATCAATACAGCTAAAGAAGCGCAACTTGAATTTAAGCATTACAACCAGGAACAAGTTGATAAAATTATTAAGGCAATGGCCGACGCAGGTTTTTCAGAGGCTGAACGCCTGGCTAAAATGGCCAATGAAGAAACCGGTTTTGGTAAGTGGGAAGATAAAGTTATAAAAAACCAATTTGGTACACGCGACGTTTACGAATCCATTAAAGATTTAAAGACCGTCGGCGTTATTGACGTTCAGCAAAACGGAAAAATTGTAAAGATCGCCGAACCGATGGGTGTTGTTGCCGCTTTAATTCCTTCAACGAATCCAACATCCACCGTCATGTTCAAATCTATTATTTCTCTGAAGTGTAAAAATTCAATCGTGACTAGCCCACACCCGCGAGCTGTTAACTGCACTAAGGAATCCATGCAGGTGCTTATAGATGCGGCTGACAAGGCGGGTGCGCCGAAAGGTTTGATGCAGTGTATGACAACTCCAACACTTGCCGGCACAGACGAACTGATGAAACATAAAAATGTAGCGGTCATTCTTGCAACAGGTAGTAACCCTATGGTAAAAGCCGCTTATAGCGCTGGTACTCCTGCTTACGGTGTCGGGTCGGGCAATGTTCCGGCATTTATTGAGCGCACTGCAAATACCGATAAAGCCGT
>JANQLA010000180.1 GCA_028280855.1 Melioribacteraceae bacterium | reverse complement strand
TCGATCATACTTTGAGAATAAACTGAGCAGACAAACAAGATTATAAGAAGAAATGTTTTCAGCATTATTGAACCCTCGCAAACTATTTTTTATGCGGGCTGCATTCCGCAATAGATTTGAAACGCAATATATAATTTTGAATCGAAATGATTTGTAACTAAGATCATAAAATATTTCTCTGATTATAAGTTTGAAATACCCCGCAGCAAAATACGTATGCGAAACATTCTTTCCACCTCAAATAATCTTTTTACTGGTCTTTTATCACAATCATAAATAATGAGTTTTTATCTTCAAATTAGTTACAATGATTTGAATGAGAACATTAAAGTAATTTGCTATAGGATTTATTCAATTCCTGCTGTTGATAGTGCGCCAAGATTACTCAACAAATTCCAATTGAAATAGCAATGAAATTCGAAATACCAACTGTAAATTAATTAGGGTCAATATTCTCCTGACGAACTTACCTCACAATTAGTTTGCGTAGATTTTTATAAATTACGTTTGATCATTTCGTTAAACTGTGTTGAAAATTATCTTAATTAATTATGAAAGGATCTATTTCCAATTCTTGTCGATTGACCAATTTTTTCTGTAAAATCAATTTTGCATTGGTTTTCATTGGCATTCTTTTTTTTACCCAACCCTTTATTTCTCAGGAGCGCGATAGTTTATTCAGCAATAGTTTATTCTACAACGGATTTTATGATGACGGTGCTATTATTGACAGCCAGTACATTTCAAACCTGGTAAATGAAGTTGAAACCACACAGGGTGAACCAAAAGTAGGATTGTTGTTTAAATTGCTGAATGGTTATTATTTCAGTAATCCGGTTCTTGCTAAAGACCTGGCACAAAAAGCCCTGGATTACGCTCTCCCCACAAAAAACGATTCCCTAATTTCATTCGCATATCATTATCTCGCGGTTGCGTATATCTACCTTGATTATTCAATGTTGTCAAACGAGTTATACAGAAAAGGTTTAACGACAACTTACGCTAAAGAGAATCAGGATTACCAATCCTGGAGCTCAATGAATATGGGAAATAACTTCCTAAAACTTGAGCAGTTTGATTCTGCATCAGCCTATTATTATAGAGCGATTAAGTTAAACGAAACGGTAGGCGATAAAGCTTTTGAAGCAAAATGCTATGTTAATTTAAGTGAGCTTTACTCGTTGGTAAATAACTACGAAGCCAGTATTGCCAATAGTTACAAAGCGCTAAACTTACTAAATCTTGAAAAGGAGAAAAGGGTAGCAGCGGATGTTTACACGGTTCGATTTAAAGTTGAATTCGATCTTGGACGAATGGATTCATCAGAATATTACTTTAACAAAGCTCTTGCAAATGGTTTAGCGCTTAACGACTCATTATTGTTGACCCAAATTCATCAGGAACTTGGCGGCAAATATTTAGACAAGAAATATTACGCGCAATCAAAAAACATACTTACGAAAGGATTAAGCTATTGTGATAATCAAAATCCTCAGATCAATTACTATTCGATACTTCACGGAATCGCGAAAGCGAACTTGTTTCTTGGTAAATCCGGAATAGCTCGAAATCAACTTCTCGAAGTAGAAAGCGGATTCTCCCGGCACAAAGCGCCGGAAAAGTTACAGGAGCTTGAACTTACTCTTTCTCAGCTTTACGCTAAGCTAGGTGATTGGGAAAAGTTTAACCACCACTTCGATAGATCGGAAGAATATCGACTTGCGAAGTTAAAAGCCGATGAATTAAGAGACGTTAACGAAATGAAATTAATTTATGAGACCGAGCAGAAGGATAATCAGATTCATTTGCAGGAAGTTACTATAGCGTCACAAGAAAAACAGATCTGGCTTATCGGCGCTGTTTGCGGAGTTATAATCATTGCTTTAATTGGCGCTTTCAATTTTAACAAAAAATTAAAAGAGCGAAATAAGGAGTTATATCAACAAAACCTCGAAATAACTCAAAGATGGAAGCAGATTCAAAATTTTTATAAATCAAATACTCAATCGATTACAGGAAATGAGCGCCAATCTCTATTTGCTTCAATTGTTCAATTGATGAATGAAGAAAAGTATTACAAACGAAATGATTTGCAAGTTGAAGTGATAGCAAGGACACTTAACTCAAACGTAAAATATATATCAAACGCGATTAAAGACGAAACCGGGATGAACTTCAATACATTTGTAAATACTTATCGTATTGAAAATGCGAAAACTCTGTTGTTGGATATTAAGTCGCTTGATTGGACGTTAGAAGCGATTGGGCTGGAGTGCGGATTTAATAACCAAACATCATTTTACAAAGCATTCAGGAAAAATACAGGACTTACCCCCTCGCAATTTAGAAAAGCACGGGCAGCTTAGTATAAATTCCTAACTTTATGTCTTACAATAAGTTAGCAATATAAATTCTAAAATATTTACAACGATTCCAAAATGTTGAATACAAGTATTTTCATTTTGCTGTCCTAAATATTTTATTGAATTCAGGTATTGTGCTTTTAATTTCATTCACGAGGGTAAAAATGAAACGACTCTTCAAAATTTTAATTTCACTACTATTATTATCAACTTCACAAGCTCAGGAATCCGGTATATGGTCCGGAGGTACAATTGGCGGCGCTGTTTCATTTGGGCAGTATCATAACTCAAAAATATATTTTAGTCAGGGACAATTCTTAAATGAAGCTCAAGAAGGTCAGAATAGCATTGAGGTCCTCTCAAAATATTACATTTCGGAAACACCAACCAAATTTAAAATAACAGGCAATAATGTTTATTATATCTTCGACTTAACCTCTGAGAATAAAAATAACGTTGCCCAAACATTGATGGATCCACAAAGCACGACTTTAAACAAGTCAATCGGTGGCGTAACAAATGGCATTCTGAACTTTGAAGAGCAAAACGGCTACGTTTTTGTTGCTCATAATAAAAACGGTGTAATCGCCGATAAGCTAGTTTGTGAAAATTTTGATGAATGGTGGGTCGGCGGATTCACTTTCGAGCAGGACTTTATCGACTTCACCGTCGCGGGGAATTTCGTTTACCTTTTGGTAGATAACGGAACTAATCAGCGAGTTCTCCAAATCCTCGACATTAGTGATCATGCCAACGTTGTGGTGAGAAGTAATCAGGTAATTATGTCAGCGCAAACGCTGGTTTACTCAAACAATCATGTGTTTGTTGGATGTGAAGATGATAATGGAATGCAAGTAGTCGATGTATCCAATCCGGATTCGCCATCGGTTGTGGGAAGCTTTGAACAAGGTTCGGAATCGATAGAAACAGTTCTTGTTGATGGCAATACAGCATATTTAAAGGATGATGGTATAAGAGTCTTTGTAGTAGATGTTTCCGATCCATCCAATCCACAGAGACTCCGATCACAGTTCATGCATAATCCCGGATCAGGATTTGTAATACATGACGCGAAGGATAACAAGATTCTCTACAATCGTTTCGGTTCATTTGGAATTATTGATGCATCCACTTTATCTGCCGGACAGCAGTTGTTAGCTCCGGCATCAGGGCAGAGAGTAGCAACCGACGGAACGACAATCGCAATTTCTGATTTCAACAACTATTATTTCGGAACACTTGACGATCCGGCAAATCCTAGTTTTTACGGAACTGCTCCAATCGAATCACTCCCGGAAGATTTCGTTCTAATAGGCAACAACTTGTTTGTTACTGAGTTCAACAAATTATATATCTACGATCATACAAATTTAGACTCTCCACCGATTGATTACGTCTATGCTGGTCAGTACAACGCATTTCATGTATCTCAAAACTTTGCAGTGGTTGGCGGATTTAATTCCAACTTTGATGACTTCTTTGAAATTATTGACTTAAACGATAAATCAAACCCAACCCAATTATTCTATGGCGAACAGCAGACTGGCGGTACTATTAGCTCGATTGACATTTCACCTGATGGAAACACGATGTACGCAACATCCAATGGCAGCAATGGAATGACTATGCTAAATGTGTTCGATATATCAGATAAAACAAACCCTCAGCTTTTGCATCAAAGTCCGGTGCTTGTCGGAGCCGATCCTAAAATAAATCTCGATCTCAATAAACTTTACATCGTAATAAATCAATGGAATATAAGCTACGATGCTCACCTTATTGCTTATGATGTTTCTGATCCCGCTAATCCTGTAATAAAGCATAATCAACAAGTCTCCGGCAATGAGTTTAACGATGCAACTTTTTTACAGGAAGTAGTGGTTGTAAGCGTGCCGCAGGATAACCTGCTTTACATGTATAGTTATAATCACGATACCGATGTTTATGAATTTATTCAGACTGCACAAACATCAGCATCACCTGGAAACCTTGCCTCATTTCTACATGTTGACCAAGCTGCTCCAAAGGTAAGCGGTGTAAATTCAGTAACTGAAGAGTATCAAACAGCTTCGGTTTATACTAGCGAAGGTAGCTCAAACACAAAAAGTTACTCTCTCAAAAAATTAAAACGAGCATTTGAAGAAGTTTTTCTGGGTACTAATGTATCTCCTCCTAAAGCTGCTTCTGATGGCTGCAAAGTTCTTGGCGGCGGGCCGCAACAAATGTTTTCATGGCCAAAAGTAACTCCGGTAAAAGCGGATGGCTGGGCGTTTGGAACATGGTCGGGAGCTTTGTCGGGTGATCTTAAACCGGCGCAAGTTTTTATGGATGATGATAAATCTGTAACTGGTAATTTTTTGCCGATTCTTAATTTGGGATTTTCTTCTGAAGAAGCTGATTTTCACAATCCACCTGAGAATACAGAAAAAATTTACATTGGTACTGCTTCTTTAACTGCATTGAGCGTTGATTGGCAATTAACTCGTTTGGAATTTGCAATTACTACTGATGTTAAATCCGGCGATGGAAGTGCGAAAACTATAGCGGGAATCAAAGCACAAAATGCAGGAGTTTTTGTTGAATACGATGGTAAAGTGAAACAGGGAACGATTCATGATGACGATGAAGGGTACATGAGATTCTTAACTTTTAGCTTACCCGAAATAATTCCGGAAAACAATACGAAATCATTTACACTTTATTTTATGTTCGATTTCCCGGAAAATGAAAAAGGTTCACTTGCCCCGCTTGATGAGATTAAACGGCTTGGTGTTTCAATAAATCGAACACAGGTTTACTGCCAGCCTTTGATTGGTGGTACCGGGGTAATCGAACCGCAGGAAACTTTCACTTCGCAAATTCAAACAATCGGCTGGATATGGAATGTATCGTTAACTCCAATTGTTCCTTTCGAAACTATGCAGCAAGCGAACGATTCTCCTTTAACACTTGACGGGCATACTATTGAAGTTGAGGACGGTTTCTATAAATATGATAATCCAGTAAGTATTACTAAATCTATTACCCTGCAGGGAAGTGGTAGTGTTAATTGCTTTATCGAGGGTAACCATTCTGATTTAATAAAGCTAAGAAAAAATGATATAACCATTTCCGGATTTACATTCGAGAATAAAAATCCCGGTCTAAACATACATGACAGATCTTCATCTATATTTTCTAGTATAAATACAGACATTTACATAACAGACAACACTTTTATTTGCAATAATTTCCAAGAGGCTATCTCTATTAAACCTACACCCAATGATATTGTTAAAATTGATATTACAAATAATGATTTCCTTCAGTGGTATGATGGTGATGATGCTATAGCTATTAAATTAGAACATGGCAATGATGTAACTATAGAAAATAATAAGTTCGAACAGTTTAAAAAGGCTATAGATTGGGTGTGGGTCGATAACTCCAATATTTCCAAAAATGAGTTCTTAGAATGCAAACAAATTATAAAATTAGTTTATGCGAAAAACGTAGCACTTTTTAACAATGAGTTTGACAATGTTGCGGATGATGAAAACGTTATAAAATTAAATGGATCGGAAAAATGTAAAATAGACAGTAATAAATCCAAGGATAATAATATAAATATAGAGCTAAACCGAAGTCATAAATGTGAAAT
>JANQLA010000172.1 GCA_028280855.1 Melioribacteraceae bacterium | reverse complement strand
ATTTTACTTACCGGTATACTTTTAAAGTCAACCCCCGATTTAACGGTCAGTCGTTCCTTATAAATTTTAGTGCGCGAGGTTAGTTCGTCCAAAAGCCTTTTATAGTTAGGGCTAAAGTGTTGCTCAAACTTTTTATATTTTTTCAGAGCCTCCTTGAGCCTGGCTTGACTAACCGGTTTTAATAAGTAATCAATTGCGTTGTAGTTAAACGCATCAAGAATATATTCATCGTATGCTGTTTGAAAAATTACCGGGCAGCTAACCGTAACCTGGTCGAATATCTTTAACGACATTCCGTCTGATAGCTGGATGTCAAGTAAAATTAAATCAGGCTGTTGATTGGAGGATAACCATTTAACAGTTTCCCGGATTGTTTTTGTCTTCCCTGCTATTAAAATTCCCGGCTCAACCTTTTGCAACATTGATACTATTTTTTTTAATGCAGGTATTTCATCTTCTACAACAAGGATTCTCATTAACTACTCATTTTTAATAACGGAAGAGATACGCTAAAATAATTTTCGCCGTCATCAATTTCTATATTTTTACCGGTGCTTAACCTGTATCTTTCGGACAAGTTAATAAGACCCACCTTTGAGCCCGGTTTTGGCAGCTCTTTAACTCTTTTGTTATTCCTAATAACGACTGAAGAATTTTGCTGTATTACATCAATAATAAGTTTATTGCTATCGTCAAACTCTGTATGCTTTATTGTATTTTCTAATAAAACCTGCAGCGATATAGGCGGCAGCAAGTATTCTTCATAATTATTTTCCAATTTTAGTTTTAGCTCGATCCCGGTTTCGTATCGAATTTTAATCAATGAGTAATAGTTCTGTAAAAATCTTATCTCCTCAGTAAGTTGAACAAGGTTTTTTGACTTGTTCATTAGTATGTACCGGTATACGAATGAAAGATTCTCGTTGAATGTAAGCGCTTTTTCCTTACTATGCTCAATTAGATAGGAGAGTGTATTGAGCGAATTAAACATAAAGTGCGGGTCAACCTGATTTTTAAGTGCCTGCAGCTCTGCCTCCACTTTGGAACGCTTTAATTGTTCCACTTCAACAATGTCTCGTTCTCTTTCTTTTATTAGAAATACTGTTTCATAAACATGCGTTATAAATATTACTGCTATCACGTTCATCAACGTAACAAGGTAAATCACGTTCCAGTCTGTTTGGTTAAATCCCGCAAACCAATACCATCCTATTAGCCATATAGAAGTAAGCGGTGCAGTATAAAAAACATTAGCAGCAATAAGCATTGTTAGTTTTCTTACAGGGTTATCAAACCAATCAAAATGCTCTCTCTGCTTGAAAAGCAAATATCGGTTGCCTTGCCAAATAGTGAACGAAAGTAAAATAAAGTACGAATATCCAATCCAATACAAATACGAGCTAAATGATATATGACCGAATAAACCCGTTAGGTTGGGTATTACCATACCGAAAAAAGGAATCATAATTAACCTGATTTTTTTATCATCTATTTTCGATCGGGTTTTCATGATAGTTTCAAACTACAATTATTCGGCTTCAGCATCGTTAATTCCGGTTACGGTTAGTTCTTGGTTTATCAATGAAATTAATATATCTACATTTAAGCATCAATCACAAAAAAACTATAAGGAGATATTACATGGATATGTCCCAAATAAATTATATAGCAGTTATTGCAGCGGCTTTTTCAAGTTTTATAATTGGTGGGATGTGGTATTCCCCAATTATGTTTTCAAATGTTTGGATGAAAGAAGTCGGTTTAACCGAAGAGGAATTAAAGAACACAAACATGGGTAAAGTATTCGGAATATCATTTATACTTTCACTTATCATTTCATTTAACCTTGCGGCGTTTATCGGACCTAAAGCCGACTTTGCATTCGGTTTATTCGCCGGCGCTGCCGCAGGTATTGGCTGGGTTGCTATGTCG
>JANQLA010000362.1 GCA_028280855.1 Melioribacteraceae bacterium | reverse complement strand
ACTCCCAAATAGTTCGATTAACCGCAACCAACGACTTGGATTGTCGTTCTGGCTCAGCAAAAATCAAGGTGCACAGTTGGTCTCATCGAATTTAAAAGGAAAATTCAAGCTTAACACCGAGCAGAACCCTTCTTGGTTCAAGATAAAAATCGGGTCTGTTATCTATTTCATCTTTTGTAAAATTCGGATTTAGATTTACAATTTCACTAGCTACTGCTGAGCGGTACGGAGCGTCGGGATTGCCTGTACTTGAGTATACCTGGCTTGCATTTAAGCCGTCTAACAGGTTAAATACTTTGCAAAATAATTGTAGCTTATACCCGTACAGGTCAAAGTTTTTGTAAAAGTTTAAGTCAATATTAAACAGATCGGGTTTTCGCTCACTATTTTCAAATTGTTCGGTAAGCTCGCTACTGGGATTTGTAGGCGTATATGGCTGCCCTGTTGAGTATCTGCTAATCAGTCCAAGAGACCAGTTAACGTTATCACCTACATATAAAGATGCATTCAACGTGTGCGCCTGGTCCCAATCAAGCGGTAATACCTGTTTTTCACTTTCCCTGGGCGGGTTTGATTGAAAGTTTGTAAATACCGTGTTAGGATCGGATGCATTTCCTTTACCAACTTGATACGTATAATCTACAGCCGCAAAAAAATTAGATTGACTGAGTGTTTTAAGAGCAACCGTAAATCCTTTTACATTTCCGTAATCCCTATTAATATAACGTGCATATACTTTTTTATCCGATGTATTAATAATTTCCTGACTTAACAAATTACGTATATCCTTGTAGTACATAGTAAAGTCGACACTTAGTATATCGGATATTACCTGTTGAAGTCCTAACTCATAGTTTACAGTTTGCTCGGGTTTCAGATTTGCATTTCCCATAATGGTATTAAGCCCGCCAAGGCTAACCTCAAATTCGGAGTTTGAAAATATTGCATTGAATCTTGGCAGTTGGAAAAAATGCCCATAAGAAACATGAACTACCCCGTTTGCCGAAAGCGGGTAGGCTAATCCGAAACGAGGACTAACATTAAATCTATCATCGGCATCTTCAAATTCGGTTTGAAGTCTTATACCGTCATTAGGATCTGTTATTGCCCGTGGATTTGAAGGTATTTTTGCATTCGGAGACCAATAGTCTAATCTTGCACCAACATTAACTATCAGTTCATCAAGCTCAATTTTATCCTGAGCATAGAGAACAGCTTCGTAGGGCTCATTTATATACCTGTTAAAGTTTTCCGTATTTTGTTGCGGCACTCTTAGATTAGGGTCCTCATAAACGAGGCCGTCTGAAATTGTTGACATCGTGAAAAAATCAAGCTTATGCTTTTTGAAGGAAGCCCCAATTTTAATTTGGTTTGCTTTGTCTATTTGGCTAGTGAAATCAATTTTAACGGTTAAAGCCGAATTGGTAATATCTGACCTGGAATTGTTCGTACCACCGAATGCGAATCCTTGATCAGCATGGGGAATTCCCTGGTAGCGAGAATCCAATCTATCATCAAACAAATTGGTTTTTATGTTCTGGCTGTAGATTGAAAAGTTGACTGTATAAAAGGAACTGGCAGAGAGTACATGATTGAAATTAAAAATGTGGTTATAATTATTATTTGTAAACGGCTTAACACCATCTGGTGCGTATCTCCTGAAATCACTATATGATTTATACTTCCTGTAATTGTAAAAAATGGAATAGCGAACGCTGATGTTATTTGTAAGCTTATTTGAGAATTTCCCATAGAAAGAGTATCTCTCATTAGAATTAAGAGGGACAAAAGCATTATCGCCGGTTTGGAGTGAATCCGGAACTTTAATGCCGACTAATTTTTCATTATCTGATTGATTTCTCTCAGCCTCACTTATATAAGCCTGAATAGGAACGGTATCTTCAATTCTGGTTCTTCGCTGCCCGTAAAGCCATCCTTCTTTATCGTTATATCTAAATGATGTGTAATAAGACGTGTTAGGGATGAACGGCAAAGGTCCAGTTAAGTTGATTGAAGCATCAATTTCATTTAGGTTAAGCTTATCGATATTCATAAATACATCATCGCGCGAACTTATATAATCGCCGAAAGCAACCGAGGCACTGCCGCCAAATTTTTTGCTGCCTTCTTTTGTAACAATATTTATAACACCCGACTGAGCTTGTCCGTATTCCGCATTAAAGGTTCCGCTGATCACTTGTAGTTCCTGAACCCAATTATTTTCAAGCCCTATTGAACTGCCGCCCCGGTACTGATCAGTTACGGAAACACCGTCAATCATATAGTTTATTTCGCCGCTCCTGCCCCCGCGTATATGAAGGGCTCCGTTTGCTCCTTTTACTACTCCCGACTGCAACTGGATAATATCCGTTACATCCTGCACAGGCAGATTACTTATTTGCTCGGAGGAAATATAGGCTGCAGTATTTGTTCTATCAATTTCGATTGCAGCGCGTTCACCGGAAACAACAATTTCTTCTGTTGTTATTAATGTACTGCTCAACTGTATATTCTGTTCGGTGGTTCGATCAGTAAATATTTCAATATTGGTTATTTTTTGTCTTTGGTAGCTTATATAGGAAGCGATGACATTATATTTTCCCGGGGGGATATTTATAATAAAGTATTCACCGTTTTCGTCGGAGGCAGCGCCCATAGTGGTGCCCTCTATCATAATATTTGCACCAATAAGGGGTTCTCCTGTATCGGCATCTTTAATAGTTCCCTTTAGTTTGCCGGAAACGCCTGCATAGTATTGGGAGGCAGACAAGAAGAGCAAAAGCGCTAAAATTGTAATTTTTTTTATCATCCCTTCTCCAAAAAAGGTTTGCTAACTTTAAAAAACAAAAGAACAGGGGATTAGTCTATACGTTTATTAGTATAGTTGTCTAGACAACTATACGATGTTATGGAATCCATGCTTTAAAGTCAACAAAAAATTTTCCCGTAGCAGAAATTTTAAAATCAAAAGCTACTTAATCAGAAAATTAGTAGCGGTTAACTTTCTGTTAACATAAGCTGATTTAGACTTTTTGCGTGGTTAGCGTTAACTACGAATTTGGGAAGTATAAATTTATAATGATTTACGGAGGCCTTTAAATAAATATTTCAATATTTAATATCTATATTCTTTCGTTATTAGTTACCTGAAATGAGTGTAAACTGCCATTTGTCTTCCGCTGTCCCAGTGCCTTTTAACGAAGCCTTTCATAAGATTTGGAGACTAAATTGATTTTTCGTTTCTATTTGACTTAACCGGATATAGTTCTTACATTCTGAATAACGGGTTCCTCCATTGTATGAATGTCGTGCCCGATGAACGTGCTAGCAATAACTTTAAATATAAATTGGAGGATGTTATGTTTTACAAAAAGTTCGCAAGAATAGCAGCAGTTTTTACTATCCTCGTAATTTTACAGTTTCCAGCGGTCGTTTACTCTCAACAAACAGAAATACCTATCACAACTTATTCGGAGGAAGCACTAAGCTTTTTTATGGAAGGTAGATACCGCTTTGAAAATATTCAGTATGCAAATGCCGCAGCTTTATTCGACGAAGCCATACTAACCGATCCAGGGTTTGCAATGGCATATTTGTACCGGGCGCGATGCGGCGGAGGATACAATATTGTTAAGGAGAATATGGGAAAGGCCGAAGCGCTTATTAATAACGTAAGCGACGGGGAAAAGTATCTGATCCTTTTCCAGAAGGCATTGCAGGATGAGGATCACATCGCGCAAAAAGAAAATATTATGAAATTGCTGGAGTTATTTCCTAATGATAAACGTGCGCATTTTAACGCTGGTTTATACTACGATTTCATTTTCGAACCGGAGACTGCGTTAATGCATTATTTTAAAGCGACAAAAATTGATCCGAAGTACGCAGCGGCGTATAACAAAATCGGTTATGACTTTATTGATTTGGGCTTCCTGTCCGCAGCAGAAGAAGCTTTCAAAAAGTATATAGCACTGATCCCCGACAGTCCAAATCCATATGATTCATATGCCGAGCTTTTGATGAAACTCGGCCAGCATGAGGAATCTATTAGACAGTACCAAACCGCTTATCAGAAGGACGTTCTTTATACACAGGCGCTTGCTGGAGTAGGACATAATTACGTGTTCCTGGGTGAATACGAAAAGGCCCGGGATAATTATCACAAACAGCATGATAAAGCTACCCGCATGAATGAAAAGATTGAGGCGCTTCGATGGGTCGCTGTTTCATATTTACACGAAGGCAAGATCGACGAAGCGATAAGCACTTTGGAGATTAAAGCAAAGTTTGCTGAAAACGAAAACCTACTTCCCGACATTATTCAATCATACAATATGATGGGAATGATTTTAATGGAGTTTGGGCAGTATGACAAGGCAAAGGAAAAATATGACCTGGTTTCAAAAATAATTAATGACAGTGAATTAGATGAACATATTGCAATGGACTATAAAGTTGATGCACATATAAACCACTGTTTGTGGCTTACGAAAAGCAATAACATGAGTGATGCCGAAACAGAGATTTCGAAATGCGATAAAGTTGTAGAGGGAAGAAACAACTTAGCCGAACGACAGAAGCTGAATATGGCAAGGGGAATTTTCGCGTTAAATGAAGGACGTACACAGGACGCAATTGATTACTTTAACGAAGCCGATTCCGAAAGCCCGTATGTTTGGTACTATCTTGCCGAAACCTACGATAAATTAGGATACTCGGACAGGGCGAGCGCTTACCGCGACAGGATTAAATACTGGAACGGGAATAGTCTTGAGTATGCAATTGTTAGAAATAAAAACTTGCTAAATTAGTACTGGGCAGTTTATGTGATATCAAAGCGGAGTATTATTTGCTCCGCTTTTTTTATATATGCAGTGCAAACTGTTTCAGAGTGTAACTCTCGTTACAATTCTCTTATTCAAATTGAACTAAATTGTAAGCCGATGTCGTTATTTAATAAAAATAGGAGTTGATTATGAAAGCAGTCTGGAACGGAGTTACTTTAGCCGAAAGCGATAACACGGTTGTTGTGGAAGGTAACCATTATTTCCCGCCGGAATCAATAAACAAAGAATACTTTAAAGAAAGCAGCACACATACCACCTGTCCATGGAAAGGATTTGCAAGTTATTATTCAATAGCAGTAGAAGGACAAGAAAACAAAGACGCTGCGTGGTATTACCCTAATCCCAGTGATGCTGCAATTGAGATAAAAGATCATGTTGCCTTTTGGAAAGGTGTTGAGGTTACCTGATATTTATTGACCATTTATCTATTTTTGTTGTATGAGTCAAATCAAACAATTATTCAATAAGTACGACCCTTTAATTGCCGGGTGGATGAGCAAACACGGTATGCTTTATTTGCGCATCTCGCTTGCTATTGTTTTTATATGGTTCGGAGCGCTTAAACCATTAGGAATTAGTCCGGCCGAAGGGCTGGTTCGTAAAACAGTATATTGGATTGATCCCGATGTATTTATTCCAATTCTGGGTATATGGGAAGTTTTAATCGGCGTATTCATGTTGTTTAGGCCAACTATCCGTGCTTCAATATTTTTATTGTATTTGCAGATGCCCGGTACAATGCTGCCGCTAATATTACTACCTGATGTATGCTTTACTACTTTTCCATACGGACTTACTTTGGAAGGTCAATACATAATAAAGAACCTGATACTAATTAGCGCCGGACTTGTGATTGGCGGAACGGTACGCTCTAATAAAAGTAATTAGATCTTTATTGAATTTATTTCCAAATCTAGCACGAATTAATTAGCCTTCGTGAAAACTCATTATTTTAGTTAAATTGTTTTAAAAGGTGAACCGGTTTCGGAGGTGCTGGTGCTGATTTAACCAAGGGCTGAAATCCTTGTTAATATATGTTTACTAGATATAGTTTAATTAACTCGCGACTTTAGTCGCGGGGCTGTAGCACTGCATCACAATCTCGTTAACCTGTTCACAGGTTTTTGACAGGCTTACTAATTCACACAAATAGTTACCCATTTCGCACATTTCTTTTTAATTTTACCCCATGGATTCAGTTCATGACAAACCTAAAACCAGTCTTTGGCTTCGATAATAATGATAATGGGATACGACATTATTGCGGTACCGACCGGTATTGTTACTGTTGAATATGCAAATGTTCGCGGTAAGAAAATATCAACGCAAGCTTGTCCCGAATGCAGTAAGGATGGGCATGATTTTGAAGCTGAGTACTGTAAGTTTTGCGGAAGCAAACTATAGCATTTTTAAAGGCAACTATGAAAAGAATATTAATTCTATATATAATTTTGTTGTTCAATGCGTCTTCCTTTGCAAATACATTGGAAGACGTTAATATCAGTGCGGACACTCTCTCGAAGTATTTGTTTTCCACTTTAAGTTCAGCCTGGGAGTTTAATCCTTTTGATAATCCTCAATTCGCTGATACGTCATTCAATACCGAGAACCGGCAGCATATAAAAACCAGGCTTGATAGCGAAGACGAAATACCCCGGGGATGGAATGGCATCGGCTGGTTCAGAAGGTGGGTGAATGTTGATTCCAGTTTGATCGGTAAAGTTATCGGCATTAGTCTGTGGCAGGCCGGTGCGCTTGAGGTTTACTTAAACGGCGATAAATTATTCGAAATAGGGAAAGTAGGCTCCAATGCGGATGATTACGAAGCTGGGTTTGAGCGGGGACCAAACACGATTGTTTTTAATAAACCGGGACGGAATCTCATAGCGGTGCGGTACGCAAACTTTGACCTGGAATACTTTCATAACGCGACTTACCCTGCGGGATTTATCTTTTCATTCGGCGAGCACGGCAAGTTGGTAGAAAGTTCACTTAGATTTGTTCGCGAGAGATCTGTCTATCAATTATTTTTTGTTAGTGTGCCGCTGGCAATAGCATTTGTTCATTTGTTCCTGTTTCTATTTGACAGGCGAACAAAAGACAATATTTACTATGTCGTCTTTTTACTGTCGTTCACGTTTTTTATTTATGTAAACCTTCAGCGTAGTTTCGTCGAAGATGTTTATTACGCAGCATTGTTTTTAAAATTAAACGCTTTCGGTTTATTAGCAACCATCACTACAGGCAGCCTTTCCATTTATTCGATTATAAGAGGTGTTCCGCGATGGTTTATTTGGTTCGGAGTTGCCGGCATTACCCTCTCCGTACTGGCGTTTCTTTTCACGGGTCCCGTTGTTTGGTATTCTTCTTATGCCTATATAATGATAATCTCAATTCCAACTGGACACACTTTGTGGAAGAAGCGTAAAAGCGGATTAGGCGGCGAGTGGATTATAAGAACCGGCTTTATTTTTATGTCGGTTATGGGATTCACAAATATGCTTCAAAGTTTTGATATAGTTCCCCCTATCTTTGGTATTGTCGGTTTGTATACTTACGGCGTGCTTGGATTTATTATCAGCATGTCGGCTTCACTTGCAAGAGACTTTTTTGTAGTTAATAAAAATTTGGAAACACAGCTTAATACCGTTAAAGAGCTATCGGAAAAAACATTGGAACAGGAGCTTCAGGCAAAAGAGTTTGAAACAACGCAGCGAATACTAGAAGCCGATAACGACCGTAAAACAAAAGAACTCGATGAAGCGCGGAAACTGCAGCTTTCAATGCTACCGCAGTGTTTGAACGACATACCCGGACTTGATATTTGTTTTGATATGAAAACAGCTACAGAGGTAGGGGGCGATTATTACGATTATTTTATTTCCGATGACGGCACTTTAAACATTGCAGTTGGCGATGCCACCGGGCATGGTACAAAAGCCGGTTTAATGGTGGCAATAATAAAAAGCTTGTTCAATGCCCTTGGCGCAAAAATGATGATACCGGATTTCTTTGCTCGCTGCACCGCAATTTTGAAGAAAATGAATCTCGGTAACTTGTTCATGTCATTGACTATTGTGCGAATAAAAAATAAATACCTGATTGCATCTACCGCCGGTATGCCGCCGATGTTAATATACAAGCACGACAAAAATGTGGTCGAGGAATACACTTTGAAAGGAATGCCCCTCGGAGCGTTCGAAGGCTTTGAATATGATGAAGTGGAACTCGAGCTTGACTCCGGCGATATTATCTTGCTGCTTAGCGACGGGCTGCCCGAGTTGTTCAATGAAAAAAAGCAAATGTTCGGCGAAGAAAGAATAAAGGAATTATTGATTCGGAACAATGATAAGTCCCCCGATCAAATAGTTAACCTATTGTACGAAGAAGCCGAAAAATGGCGCGGCGAAAAATCCCAGGATGATGATATGACTTTTGTAGTAATAAAGATTCTGGACTGACTTTTACTTGCTAAAACCGTACATTTATTGTGTTCGTTCTACATTTTCAAAAATCTTGTAACGGCGCGAACTTTCAAATGGAATAAAACAAATGATACTTGACAAGCCGCTTGAAATCCAGAATTTGCTTGATAACGAAGAGACCAAGCAGCAATTAATCACTTTTGTAAAAACTATTGATGAACTTGCTTCAGGACACGAAGGAGGAAATGTTTCCGTTGCTGTTACGGGAGATTGGGGAAGCGGGAAGACAACAATTCTGAAATCCTGTCAAAGTTATTTTAGCGATTATAAAAACTTTCCGGTTGTCTTTTATGAAGCATGGAAATACCAGGATGAAGACCCCCTATTGCCTTTGCTTTTGCAGATATCTAACCTGGATGAAGTTACAGGCAACATAAAAAAGAAGGTTACAAGTATTATTAAAACCACTACAGCCGCCGGCATGACGCTTTACGACACATTGGTAAGCGGGATCAAACTCGGTATAGGTAAAACAGAAATCGACGGGGGTGAATTAACTTTCGAGAAAGCTATTAGCCGTGGTGAAAAATTTATGGAGTTATTGAATAAAAAGTACTTTGATGCAGCTTCTAAAAGACAGGAAAATCTTGAAGCTTTATCAGAAGTTATTCAGTTCGCAATAAACGGAAAACATAAATATGATGCGGAACGAAAAGAATTATGGAGCAATGAATGCGACGAAAATGCCATTAACTTATTTAACGACAAAAAATTTGTTATTCTCATTGATGATTTGGACAGGCTTTTACCCGGAAAAGCGTTTAAAGTAATTGAAACAATCAGGTTTTACTTTGATATAGAAGATGTTATTGTGATAATGGGTGTAAACGATGAACTTCTTGAAAAATATATACTTGGACATTATGGAATAAATAACAGTGAGCACAAGAAAGGCGAAAAATTTATTGATAAGATTTTTCACTGGCAATATGAACTAACATCCGTTAAAATTAGTCCCGTTCATTTGAGAAAACTGGATGATTTGATTGGACATGATAATTCGAATTATGTTAAAGACACTCTTTACAACCTGGACCCGTTAACTCATAGGAAATTGATCAAGATTATTAATAAAATTGAAGAAAAAGTATTGCTGGCGAATAATACTAATATTACTAAATCTTTATTGCACAAATTTATTTTTGAAGCAGTAATTTATGAGACTTTCCCGGAAGGGCAGTACTTACTAAGGAAACTTCCCGGGTTAGTAAAAGAGCTTTTTGACCAAACTAATGACGACGAAGACGGAGTTAAAAAAGTTAAAGAGAAATTTGAAAATGATGAAACGTATTTTGAATTTCCACAACGAAATTTTGAAAGTTTATTGGAAAGTAAAGAAGTGAATGCATAAGATGTTGAAAGATAAAACTACATATTATCGTAAAGCCCATAATTACCTCGATAATGCAAGCGGGCGCAAAGAAATTGCAAGATTCTGGGAGAAAGAATTAAAAGAAAGCATTGAACTGAAGAATCCCGACAGGGGAGTCTCGGTGGTGACTTCAGTTGATTCATTTATAACCGGGGAGGATTTTCTTTTTTTCAATAATTCTTTATCAAATTTTTATACGTTACGGTCTGAACGGGATAACATCAGCAGGTTCGCTCTGGATTTTTTTGCGAAGAATATTGAAAGCTTCCGGAAGCTTTTTTTTCTTTCTAATAATCCTAAAGATGTATTTTATACCTTAAAATTTCTTTCAAACCATACCATAAAAAAAACCTCAATCCCGGAAATACACTTGCTCGATTTATATTTGATATACCTTTTTGCCTTCCGGAATATAGATAAGTATAGTGCCGATATGCCCTTTTACGATAAGTTGATTACACTGCTCGTCAAAGGCTCTGTTAAATATGATTTTGTTTCTATTGCAAAAAGATTGACTAAAAATAAGGAATTGTCGAATAAACTTGCCTCCGCAGAACTCGATGCTCTTAATCTTAATAATGAGCTTACAGGGTATATAAGAGGAAAGCTAAAATATTCCGGCAAGCTTAATGCTTCGCCTTATGAAAGTGTGTCGATTTTATTGTTTACGGATAATTACCTGCGTCTGCTCAGCGAAAAGATTAAGGGTGAAAGCCTTATTGAGTTTGCCTATAAAAATAAAGATGAGCTGTTAAAGTTAATAAAAGCAAGGGCGCTACGGCTTTTGGATAATAAAAACGAACCCGGATCGTTTTGGAATGAAATTGAAACCATTTTAGCCGAAAAAACCGGCGTCGATAGTAACAAATTTCCGGTTCACGCATACATGAAGTTAGATGAATTAAAAAGAAGCCCCGGCGCAATTAGAAAGTAGACTTAATTATTTGTTTATGAAGTAGAATTTTAATCCGTAGTTAACTGCCTGAATTTCTCCAAATCGCCCAGGAATTGATCAAATTTATCTATCTCCCCGAAACTTTTAATCTGTGTTACTGCCTTGTCGCTAAAGGTATTGTTAGAGATAAAAAATCCGAGCATACTTTCGGTTAAGTCCTTATGCTCACTTTTATATTGTGCGTAAAGACTTGAAAACTCCTTTAGCAATTCAAAAACTTTACCTGCAGCGTAATAGTTGTTTGACAGCATAAAGTTTAACACATAGGGTAAAAAATACAATAGTCCAACTTTATCCTGCTGTTCTGCAAAAGGGTGAAGAAACAGCAGTATTGTTTTAACCGCGTCTGTTTCGTTGTTAAGGCGGGTGTATAAATTTGCCAGGCTTAAAATTGTATTTGTAAGATTAGGATGCCCAACAGGCAATATTGCCTGCCTTATCTCCAAAGCGTCTTTATAGAACTTAATAGCTTTATCGTATTCGCCTTTAGCTTTATAAGCTGCTGCAATGTTGTTATAAGTAGTCGCAGTATCAGGGTGGTCTTTGCCAAGTTTATTAACTCTAATTTCCAAAGCGTCTTCAAAGAACTTAATAGCTTTATCGTATTCACCTTTATCTTGATAAGCTAAAGCAATG
>JANQLA010000149.1 GCA_028280855.1 Melioribacteraceae bacterium | reverse complement strand
GAGTAGGCTTTACGAGGATAAACATTGGACTTCAGATATTTTACTGGGAGCGGCAATCGGCTATTTTGTATCGGGTACCATTTTGGAGTTTCACTATGGTAAAAAAACGAAAAATAAACTTGCAATTTCTCCACACGCAAATGGAATTCAAGTAAGTTATTCATTCTGAATGCACGATTTAATTTTCCCTAGCAATAGCTTATATTTCGCATCAACATTCCTTGGAAAAACGTGAATATATTCTTAACCGGCGGTGCAGGATTTATCGGCTCCCACTTTGCGCATAAACTACTGCGGGAAGGTTACTCCGTAGTTAACATCGATAACTTCGACCCTTTTTATGACAGGTCGCTAAAAGAAAGGAACATCGGGCTTCTAAAATCCTTCGACAACTTTTCAAATGTCGAAGGCGACATCCGCGATAAAAACTTGCTTCAAAAAATATTCGGGAAAAATGAATTCGATGCTGTAGTTCACCTGGCTGCAAAAGCGGGCGTACGTCCTTCTATCGCTGACCCATCAGGCTACTTCGACGTCAACGTGAACGGAACTATAAATATTCTTGATCAAATGAAAATTAGCGGCGTAAAAAAGTTACTGATTGCATCATCTTCATCGGTCTACGGCAATAATAAAAAGGTACCTTTCGTTGAAACCGATAACGTAGATAATCCTATTTCACCTTATGCCGCATCGAAAAAAGCATGTGAACTCATTTGTTCTACCTATAATACGCTATATGAAATCGACATTTTCGCGTTTAGATTTTTTACTGTTTACGGCCCGTCTCAGCGACCGGAAATGGCAATCGCAAAATTTGCAAACCTGATTTCAAATGATAAACCGGTTACGCTATTTGATAACAATGGGACAACATCCCGCGATTATACTTACATCGACGATATTATCGAAGGACTATTCCGAAGCATTGATAAAGTTGACGGTTTTGAAATAATTAATCTCGGGGAATCACAGGCCGTTCAATTGATTAATTTAGTAAAAGTGATTGAACATAAATTAAATAAGAAAGCAAATATTATTTTCGGAGAAGCACAGCCCGGGGATGTTAAAACTACTTACGCAGATATTTCGAAGGCTAAAGAATTAATTGGCTATAAACCGCAAGTTAATATCGACAAAGGTATTGAGCTCTATTGTGAATGGCTTTTACGGCAAGCATAATTTTATTTCCAAATAAAGAAAGATTACTACCAATGAAGAATATCATTAAAATAATAACCGGTTTTACTTTACTTGTATCTTTAACGTTTTGTTCACCCGAAAGACCTTTAGTCAATTCGCCCGATGGAGCGATTAAATTATCTTTTAACCTGAAAAACGGTGTCCCCGGTTATTCGGTTAGCAAAGATGGAAAAACCATCATTGACACTTCCTTTCTCGGATTCGAATTTAAATCCGTTCCTTCAATGTCAGACGGCTTCGAATTAAGCTCACTCGAACACAATGCGTTCAAAGAAAACTGGAAACCATTGTGGGGTGAGAAAGAAGAGGTTGTGAATGAATACAATGAACTAGTTGTAAATTTGATACAACCTGATGAACTAAAAAGGAAAGTAATAGTTCGCTTTAGATTATTTAACGACGGAATAGGATTTAGATACGAATTCCCGCGGCAACCGAATTTAGATAAGTTTGTAATTATGAACGAGTTGACACAATTCAAATTAACGGCCGACCACAAAGCATGGTGGATACCAGGCGACCACGACAGTTATGAATATAAATACACTACGTCGAAGGTAAGCGAGATTGACATTTCAAAAACAGAATATGCAGAGCGGCCGGATCGTTTTGTATCGCATCCTAAAAGTGTTAACACACCAATCACAATGCAAAGCGATGACGGACTTTACCTGGCTTTCCACGAGGCTAATTTAACCGACTATGCCGGCATGACGTTAATTGTAACCGAGAACCTTACGTTTGAAGCTGACCTTGTTCCATGGGCAAACGGCGACCGTGTTCGCGCAGAAGCACCTTTTACTACTCCATGGCGTACTATTATAATTGCAGACGACATTGATGAACTATACAACTCGAACCTGGTGCTGAACTTAAACGAGCCTAATAAACTTAAAGACGTATCGTGGATTGAGCCTATGAAGTATATTGGAGTTTGGTGGGAAATGCATATCGGCAAAAGCCAATGGGCTAAGGTCGATATAGAAGGCTCATGGGCGGGCAGCGGCCTACCTCACGGAGCGACCACCGAAAACACGAAACGATACATCGATTTTGCAGCCGAACGCGGTATTAAAGGAATTCTGGTTGAAGGCTGGAACGCCGGCTGGGAATACTGGGGTGCCGACACAACCGGTTTCTTCGACTTTGTAACTCCATATAACGATTTTGATATTAATTACCTTGTTAATTACGCGAAAGAAAAAGGTGTGGAACTTGTCGGGCACCATGAAACCTCCGGAGATGTAATCAATTACGACGAAAGGCTCGAAGATGCTTTCAAATTTTACAATGAGCTGGGCATACGTTCCGTGAAGACGGGTTACGCAGGACAAATACGACCAAAGGGTGAACGACATCACGGGCAATTTAATGTGCGCCACTACAGGCGAGTTGTTGAAACCGCGGCAAAGTATAATGTAATGGTAAACGCGCATGAGCCGATTAAGGATACGGGCATTCGCAGAACATATCCGAACATGTTAACACGCGAGGGTGTTCGCGGTATGGAATTCAACGCATGGAGCGACGGCAATCCTCCCGAACACACGACGATTATACCGTTTACCCGCGGACTCGCAGGCCCAATCGACTACACTCCCGGCATATTCGATCTAAAGTTTGAAAAATATCGTCAGCCAAATCGTGTTCATACAACCTTAGCTAAGCAGCTTGCGCTATATGTTGTTTTATACAGCCCGCTAAATATGGCGGCGGATATGCCGGAAAATTATATAGGTAACCCGGCATTCGAATTTATAGAACGAGTTCCGGTTAATTGGGACGAGACAATTGTTGTTGATGGGGAGATCGGCGATTACACAACCTTTGCCCGAAGAAACGGCAGCAATTGGTTCCTGGGAAGCATAACCGATGAGGCTCCGAGGAATAAAAAAATCTCTTTATCATTCCTGGATGATAACAAAACTTACATTGCAAGGATATTTAGGGATGGAGACGATATTGATTATGATACGAACCCGACTTCAGTAGCGATAGAAGAAATTAAAGTAACAAATACTTCAGCGCTCGATATTAAGCTTGCAAAAAGCGGAGGAGTCGCAATTATTTTTACTCCCAATAATTAAACGGCGTTTAATGCAACCACGCTCCATAGCAGTAAAGACAACGAGTTAATAATTATGCCGGTTAAAGAAAGACCGGCATAAATCGTTTTGCGATAAGCGTATATTCCAATGGCAATTCCAACCAAACCTAAAAAGGGAATGATTACCATCAGTCCAATTAATATTGATATAATGGGAGCTAGCCTTTTAGCCGATTTATTATCCTCCGCTTCATACGGCGCTTTAATTAATAGGTATATTTCACGAAATAAACTAACAGCACCGACGGCAAGTATTACTCCCCATTCCGGTTCCATAAGTACAACCTAAAATTCGGAAGCAAATATTTTTAAAATTTCGCCGAAATAAATACGATGGTAATCCTTTAGTGGATAATTTTTATCAATAGAAGGATCAATAAAGTTCTCCGGTTTTATGCCGTCGAAATATATTTTACGGCATTCCAAAATTAAATCGGCTTCATCAAACGAGGGACTCTGCACAATTTCTGATTTTATAGGAGTTAAGCCTGATTCAGCGATTTTATCGCCTTCTCTTCCGGACTTTGTTCCTAAAAGCTTTAACGCATCCCTATATTTATCTGGAAAGCTGCACATTGTGAAAGAATCATACTTTTCAGTGAACTCGAAGGTATAACGTGTAGGTCGAACAACGGCTTGCACGAACGGGCGGTTCCACATAATTCCCAAACTTCCCCACGCAACAGTCATAGTATTGAAATCTTGTTTCTCAAAATCCCCGGATGTAATCAGGAACCATTTGTTAAGCCAGAGGTCATTGACTTTAACAGATAGATCGATTGGATTAATTTCTTGGCGCATAACATTTCCATTAGTTTATGTAATAAGTAAAGAAGCCATTAGCTAAATTCACAATTGAATTTATTCAAATCCATCAGGTTTGTTAAGCTTTAGAATAAGTGCGGGGTCAACCCGTTTATCATACCATTGAACAGTCCAATGCAAATGCGGCCCCGTTGAACGTCCTGTGGTCCCTACTTCGCCAATCTTTTGACCTTTCTTTACAAACTCATCAACCTTTACATCCATTTTGCTTAGATGTAAATACTTACTGCTTAATCCCTGCCCGTGATCAATTAGGATGTTGTTACCGGCATAGAAGAAAGTATCGGCCGCCAGTCTTACGAATCCGTCTGCCATAGCGTGCACAGGAGTTCCACGCGGTTTTGCAATATCAAGCCCATTGTGAATATTCTTCGGAACACCATTTAAAATTCTCTGGCTGCCGAATACACCTGAAATTCTGCCTCCCTTGATCGGGCGTTGGAAGCCGTTTTTATATAAGGCTTCTTTTACTTCGCCTATTCTTTTATGAGCAGCCCTGGTAATTTTTCGTTCCCGTACTATCCTGTCTATTTCACTTTGCGGTGGCGTAACGTGCTTCTGCTGCATATTGTTGATTCTTTGAATCTTGTAGCTAGCTTGTTCAGGTTTTATTTTTTTTAGATATACTTTCCCGCCAGATAGTTTAACGTGCAATAGGCGCTCATTTTTATCATCCCTGTCAAAACCAAATGCAAAGTAGTTACCATCGTCAACATCAAGATAAACCGAATCCAGTTTTGCAAATTCTATTCCTTCTCCAACTCCAAATAAAACTGATCCTGTGCTGTATTCCCCGTAGATTTCCAAATTTTGCGCCCATAAGTTTGATACAAATAAAACTAATACTGCAACAATAGCGTGGATTCGAAATTTATTGTTAATCATAAACCAACCGAAATTGTATAAAAATATTCACGATTTCATTTTAGAAAGTTAGCCCAAAATTATAATTTTATTAGGCCTAATTCTAAAATAATTTGATTATAAACGTGAGATTATAATGAAAAAATTGATTTTAATTTTATTAACTGTATCGGGGATTTGCACATTGCCAAGCGAAAATATCTTTAACCAATACTTTACCGACGCA
>JANQLA010000133.1 GCA_028280855.1 Melioribacteraceae bacterium | reverse complement strand
ATTGATGGCTGATTCTATTGAAGTGGGAAGATGGGTTCACTCTTTTGGTTGCGGGCATGCTACACTACCTATAGAAGAAATGTATCCCAGGATTGGAGGATTCGTTGGTTTCCATCCGATGGTTGAATTACCTTTAACTTTTTTTACAAATATCACCGGACAGATGGGTGTACACCAATTTGTATTTCTTGAACGAGTTGAAGGCTACGGCGTTGCGATAGTAAAAGGATATGATTTTGATGCCAGGGATACTATGTGGTTATTCTCACATTCAGGTATAAACAATGTGAACATTGATGTGGCGCTCGAAGCAAAAAACAAAGGAATGAAAGTACTGGCTTATGGGTCGGCAAATGAGTCTAATGGAAAAACTACACGTCATTCTTCAGGTAAAACAATTTTCGAAATTGCCGATGTTGTTGTTGATACTTGCGCTCCTATTGAAGATGCCTCGGTAAGTATTAAAAACCATCAAGATAAAATTGGTCCGGTTTCTACGATGGCATTTGTCACTGCAGTATGGATGACAATTACTACGGTCGCCGAAATCTTGGTTGAAAGAGGCGTGAAGTTATATATACATCCATCGCATAACATACCAGGTGATACAACTGCCAAAGAACGCTTAACCGAGGCTCTAGATGAATACAAAAGAAGAAGTAAAAATTTTTAGAGTAGTCTTTAATAATTGTTTAATATTAATCTGGTGTGACGGATCAATACCACTATCGTTTTAAATTCACAATAATTTCATTTTTACAAAGTTGAGCTATGAAAGAGTATTTTTTTTAGCGATAAGCACCTTGTTTATTGTTTCAAAGGAATAACCTTTATTCTGCAAATAGAAATTTAGTTTTTCTCTAATTTTTTCAACTGACATACTTCTTAATCTTTTAAGCGACTGAATTTTCTTATCAGCAAGTTTTGATGCATTCAGTAGGTAACACTGATCGTTTTTTCTACTATCTAGAACTTCTTGAACAATATCCTTTGCGACCCCTTTTTTCAGTAATTGAGCTTCAATTTTACCTAATCCATCAAGTTTGAACTTCTCTCGATAATCTAAATAATCGCATGCAAATTTTCGATCATCCAGGTATCCAATTGATTTCAATTCTTCAATAACCTTCTCTATAATACCTTCGGCATATTTCTTAAGAAAGAGTTTTTTGCGAATTTCAAAAACAGAATGATTTCTTCGCGCAAGATACCGCATAGCGTTGTCTCTAACCTTATAATATTCTGTCTTTTCACGAAACGCTTCCGGTTCATCATCGGTTGAATTTTCTGCTCCTGTGGAAAAAGTACCGGTAACTTGCAATTCAAGTTCGAAGGTAGAGCCGTCGTCACAAGTAACAAGGGCTTTAGTACCATCTTTCTTTACTTTCCTGATTTTCACTTTTTCTTCGGTGTCTCCTTTGCTGCCCCGTTACCACCTTTTTCAGCCTCAACTTCTATCATTCCAAGAGTTTGTTTTACATCTTTTTCCAGTCTCGAAAGAAGTTCAGGTTCCTCTTTCAGCTTTGTGCGGAAAGTTTCTCTTCCCTGCATCCTATCTTCCCCGTATGTAAACCACGCACCGCTTTTCTTTATTATATTCTTATCTACCGCAATATCTATCAAGTCCCCGGCTTTGCTAATGCCTTCGTTGTACATAATGTCAAACTCAACTTGTTTAAAGGGGGGAGCAACTTTGCTTTTAACTACTTTGATCTTTGTCCTGTTGCCGATTACATCTTCGCCGCTTTTAATTGCTGCGATACGCCTTATATCCATTCGTACCGAAGCATAAAACTTAAGTGCGTTTCCCCCTGTTGTTGTTTCAGGGTTACCAAACATAACACCGATTTTACTTCGAAGCTGGTTTGTAAAAATTACACAAGTTTTTGAGCGATTAACAGCGCCTGTAATTTTTCGCAAAGCCTGCGACATCAACCTTGCCTGAACGCCCATTTGTGCATCGCCCATCTCTCCTTCAATTTCGGAGCGCGGCACTAGTGCAGCTACAGAATCCACTACGATAACATCGAGTGCGTTACTTCTTACAAGGGTATCAACTATTTCCAGGGCTTGTTCGCCATAGTCGGGCTGAGATAAAAGCAAATTTTTTACATCCACGTTTAATCGCCTTGCATAGTTCACATCAAGAGCATGTTCGGCATCTATAAAGGCTGCAAGTCCGCCGTTCTTTTGAGCCTCAGCAATTATATGCAGACAAACCGTTGTTTTACCTGATGATTCCGGTCCATATATTTCTACTATTCTTCCGCGTGGAACCCCACCGATCCCCAACGCAAAATCAAGCGAAACCGCACCGGTTGATATTGAATCAACTTTATTTATAACGCCGTCGCCCAGCTTCATAATTGAGCCTTTGCCGTATGTTTTCTCGATGCTGTAAATCGTGTCTTCTAAAATCTTTTGCTTCGCATCTTTTTCTTCAGCCATTATTCCTCCTTTTTAATCAATTCAAAATTTTTAATAGTTGTATAAACCGAACCGGTCGGCTTAAGATCACTTTTTATTAGCTCTATACTTTTTCCAGTAAATTCAAGTCGGCTTAAATCGTATCCTTTGAATCTGTCCAACAAGTATGAGTTGTTTTTTCTTTTATTTCGTAAAATTGTTATATGCGGTTTAAACTTCCTGTTTTCTATATCAAATCCAATATTATGCATGGCAATGTCAATTTGTTTGCCAAGCGAAATTAATTTATCATTATGTGCAATTGACGCCCACAAAATAGAAGGATTACCGTACCTGTAAAATAATCCGAAAGTATCGAGTTTACATTTAAATTCTTTTACATTATGCAGAACCTTACTAAGCTTCTCACCTACTTCTAAACAATTTTCGGTTTCTCCCAAAAATTTCAATGTTACATGCAGCTTGTCTTTTGGCTCCCACCTAATTGCTTCACCATCTGCATAGAGTTCATCTCTTATATCAATCAATTGATCTAGAATTAGATCGGGAATTTTTAATGCTATGAACAACCTACTCATCGTACGGGATTCCAAGCAGGTGCCTTCTCACCATTTCAAGAGCCGCCTGCGACGTTCTATCCTTGTTAAGAATGCGGTCATCGCCAAATCTATATTCGCGGGCAGTGCAAATTTTTTCATCACAAATGCCAATATAAACCATTCCTACAGGTTTATCAGGGGTAGCGCCCGTT
>JANQLA010000104.1 GCA_028280855.1 Melioribacteraceae bacterium | reverse complement strand
TTTATTCCGGCTGGAGCAGCTCTCCGACCATCCTTTGGTGATTACGACAATGACGGAGATATGGATCTGGCGTTTCCGTTTAGTACTGGCAGTGGAGTTTATTATAACGATGGAAGCGGAAAATTCTATTTAGCTTGGTCCGGTCCCAGTCTTGTCCAGGGCTTCTCTAAATGGGGAGATTATAATAATGATGGCGATCTTGATTTATTTCTGGCGGGCAGGAATTCCGGACAACGGATTGCTCGTTTATACAGAAACGACGGCAGCAATGTTTTTACGGATATTTCCGCGGGTTTAACCGGGGTTGATCTTGGCGACGCGGCATGGGGCGATTATGACGGGGATAATGTCCTGGATTTAATTGTAATAGGACATAACGGTTCATCAAATATCACGAACCTCTATAAAAACTATAGAAATAAATCTAATACGGCGCCAAATGCTCCAACTAATTTACAGACCAGCGTTAACTTATCATCTATAACATTTAGCTGGGATAAAGCAACTGATAACGAGACAGTTCAGAATAGCTTAACATATAATTTAAGAATCGGCACCACTTCTGGCAGCTCTGATGTTTTATCAGGTATGGTAAATACAAGCAACGGTTTTAGAAGAATATCAGCAAGTGGTAATGCCAATCATCAGAATTCGTTTACTGTAAACAACTTAAGTGCCGGGAAATATTATTGGAGTGTTCAGACTATTGATAATTCTTTCGAAGGTTCCTCTTTTGCGACCGAAGGAATGGTTTCTATTGAAGGTTTTGCCGAATACACTGCTAGTTTAATAGGTGTCGATAAATCTGATGTAGCATGGGGCGATTATGACAGCGATGGTGATCTTGATGTAGTTGTAGCCGGTATAACAAGTCCTAATAGATATTTAAGAGTTTATAAAAATAACAGCGGAACTTTTACCCAGGTTCAAGATCTGGCAGGGTTTGTTGAGACTTCCCTGGAATGGGGCGATTATGATAACGATGGTGATCTCGACTTTGTGGTTGCCGGTTATAATGGTGCATATACAACAACAATTTACCGTAACGATGGAAGTGATACTTTTAATGATATATCTGCAAATATAACGGGTGCTTATAATAGTTCAGTTAATTGGGTTGATAGTGATAATGATGGAGATTTAGAGTTATTCATTTCCGGGCAAACTAGTGGTGGACAGATTTCCAAATTATATCGTAATGAAGGAAGTGATACTTTTACAGAGGCAAGTACCGGGATTATCGGAGTAAAAAATGGTTCAAGTGATTGGGGTGATCATGATAATGATGGTGATATGGACTTACTATTAACCGGAAATGACGGTACAAATAAAATTACTAAATTGTATCGTAATAATGGAAGCAATAGTTTTACAGAAGTTTCTATAACTCTTCCTGGAGTAGAAGGATCATCTGCTATTTGGGGTGATTACGATAACGACGGTGATTTAGACATATTTATTAGTGGCGCAATGGTAGCCGGGCGCGCAGCAAGAATATACAGAAATGATGGTGGTAATACATTTACACAAATTTTTTCTGATGGTTTAGGCGTACAAAATGGATCGGCCTCCTGGGGCGATTTCGATAATGATGGTGATTTAGATATTTTTTATTGTGGGAACAATGGGAATAATTCAAGAACTTCCAGTTTATACCGCAATGACGGAAGCAATACATTTACCGCTGTAACTACCGGGATCACTGGTGTAGAAGATGCTGCATGTAATTGGGGAGATCATGATAATGACGGTGATCTTGACTTAATTATCTCCGGATACGACGGTGCAAATAATATTACAAAGATTTTTGAGAATTTTAGAAACGCAAGCAACACAGTCCCAAATGCACCTGCTAATTTGCAGACAAGCGTAAACTTAACCTCAATAACCTTTAGCTGGGATAAAGCAACAGATGCTGAAACCATTCAAAACGGTTTAACATACAACCTTGTAGTCGGTACCACAGATGGCGGCTCGGATGTATTCTCCGGTATGGTAAATACAAGCAACGGTTACAGAAGAGTTTCTCAAATGGGAAACACCGGAGCAAACAATTCGTGGACTTTAGATGGTTTAACAGGCGGACAGACTTATTTCTGGAAAGTGCAAACAATAGATAACGCTTTCCAGGGATCAGCATTTGCAAGCGGAACCAGCGCTCAGGCTTTGCCTGTAGAACTAACATCATTTACGGCAACGCAAACCGAAAACGGGATACTGCTGGAATGGGAAACTGCTACGGAAGTTAATAATTATGGATTCCAAGTTGAGCGCAGGAACCTTCGAGGTTACACTGAGCAACCCGCTGATAGCAACCTCGAAGGTTACACAGCTATAGGCTTTGTTCAGGGACATGGTAACAGCAACTCGCCTAAGGAATACGAATTTGTAGATGCAGCCGCACCGGTTGGTGAATTACAATACAGGTTAAAACAAATAGATACCGACGGTACATTTACATATTATGGTATAATTGCAGAAGTAGGCGGCACAATAACGTCATTAAATGAAAATCAATTACCGACGGAGTTCAGCCTATCGCAGAACTACCCTAATCCATTTAATCCGACTACAACAATTAATTATTCAATACCGACCCCGCCCCCTCCTTTCCCTTACCAAGGGGAGGGAATAAGGGAGGGGTTGTCTGTATCCCTAAAAATCTACGACATCCTGGGCAACGAAGTAGCAACATTGGTTAATGAACAAAAGTCGCCCGGGAATTACAGCGTAGAATTTGACGCCGGTAAATTGCCAAGCGGCGTTTATATATACAAAATAGCTATTGATAATTTTAACGCGGCAAAGAAAATGACTCTTATAAAATAGCCCTCTGAATGTGGGTCCTTCCTAAAATGAAGTGCCCTTTTATTGAACTACAGAAGGGATAACATTGCAATAATATTGCCCCTTTTTGGCATAAATTATTGAAAAGAAATAATGCTTTCCCAAAATATCCATAAACCACATCAATAAACGTTCTTACATCCCAACAACAAAATGAGGGCTGGCACCTATATACAAAGTTGGCTAAACAAATTATTTTGGTCACAGTTCAATAAAAAAAAGAAATATAAAAACCTTTGCTCAAGCAGCATTATTAGAAGGGTTTAAAAAGTAGCAATAACGTTATTTCCACAATTGTTCTAACAATTACATACTGAAAACAAATTTACTAAGGAGGCATAAAATGAGCGGAAAGGAAAAATTATTACTTGAAAAAAGATTGTTAGCATATTCGTTAACAGCCGGGGCGGTACTAGCCGGTTCAAATTCTTTAGATGCACAAGTTCAAACAACTGATGTTAATCCTGATGCAATAATTGGTGCATCTACATTTTATACAATTGATCTGGAAGGAGGATTACACGGAACAGGCGCTGTATCAGATTATGATATTCTACTATTTTTTTACTCGGGTGCCAATACTGCTTTTTACATCAGGGCACAATCAGCAAACGGAACAGATTTTCTGGGCAATAAACCGGCCTCTTTTTTTCCTTATGTATTAACAGCCAATGCGGATATACCCGTTACCCCCGCCACAGGTCAATGGGGAAACCTGAATACTGTTCATCCTTTAGGGGTGTTAAATGATGGTAATACAAGAGGTTATTGGTTAAATACAACATTAAATAGATTTGTAGGTATAAGATTTACCAGTGAAGATGACGGCCAAATTCATTATGGATTTGTTGAACTAACTGTTGATTTCACAAATAAACAAATGACAATTCATAAATATGGATATGAAACAACAGCAAATACGGGAATTACACAAGCATTACCTGTAGAATTAACTTCATTTACTGCATTAAGAAATGATAACTCCATACAACTTAAATGGGAAACAGCAACGGAAGTTAATAACTACGGGTTTGAAATAGAGAGACAGCAATCAGAAAACGGAACTCAGAACACAGAATGGGAAACCATTGGATTCGTTCAGGGACATGGTAACAGCAACTCGCCGAAGAATTATGAGTTCACTGATGTTAATCCCTTTGGGGAAACACCGCCTTCGGGAGACCTAAAATACAGGTTAAAGCAAATAGATACCGACGGTACATTTACCTACTATGGAATAATTGCAGAGGTAAGCGGCTCAATAACATCTGTAGACGAAAACCAACTACCGACTGAGTTCAGCCTATCGCAGAACTACCCTAATCCGTTTAACCCGACCACAACAATTAATTTTAGCGTTCCTGTGGTCGCCCCCAGGGGAGTCGAAGTGCAAAACGTAAGCTTAAAAATCTACGATATACTCGGTACCGAAATAGCAACCCTGGTTAACGAACAAAAGTCGCCCGGGAATTACAGCGTAGAATTTGACGCCGGTAAATTGCCAAGCGGCGTTTATATATACAAAATAGCTATTGATAATTTTAATGCGGCAAAGAAAATGACCCTAATAAAATAGCCCTCTGAATGTGGGTCCTTCCTAAAATGAAGTGCCCTATTATTGGCCCACGCAAGGGGTAACAATGCAGGAAATGCTTAGATGTTGCCCCTTTGTATTTTTGCCTAATAATAGCATTCGGAGAATTAAATAACGACAAGTAATGAAAGGAATTGATTAATGTCAGTTTTGTGAAGGTTTTTGGCGGGTTTGTGCGCTCGGATTAACATAGTTTTCTATTAAAGATAACGGGAAACTAAAACAAATTTGAGCGGGGTGTTGCCGATGCAAAATCTTAGAAATTTTAGTAGAGCCGCCTTGCCTTATTGCAGGATGCAGATTGCTTCCCTGCGAGAGATCATTGAAAAATTGTTAGTGCTGGTAATTTTAATTCTGCTTTCTCCTCTTATAATAGTTGTACTCGAAATTGTTTTTTTAATTACCGGCGAATCCCCGGTTTTTAAGCAAAAAAGAGGATTGGTTCTAAAAGGTAAGACAATAGATATTTATAAAAT
>JANQLA010000101.1 GCA_028280855.1 Melioribacteraceae bacterium | reverse complement strand
GCCAAACCTGTTTCAATGGAATAATATGTAGAAGATTCACCGTTCCACTTGATTACCCCGTTAGATAAGCCAAACCAAACAGCGCCCAAAGAATCCTGGCTGATAAAATAAACAGGCTCATCAATGTAAAAATCGCCATAATAAAATTTTTTCAGAGTGTCGGAATCAAGAATATATAAACCCGCCGCAGTGCCGACAAAGTTATAATCGTTAAACCCGTCAAAATATGCATATGTGTTGTTTACGGGACTGTTTGTGGATTGGATAAGCTTATTTTTATCTTTTGTAAAGTTTATAACACCGCCGTTTAGGCATAAAATCATATCACCGTTTGTTGAGTAAAAAATTTTCCTGATATAATCGCCTCTTATCGATAGTTCCAATACCGGGTTTGAGTTTTCATCAATTCTGTAGAGTCCTTTATCAGATGAGAACCAGATGTTTTCATTTTTATCAATAAATACGCCATAGTAGTCAACGTCGTCTTCAAAAACCCATTCAATGTCGGCGTCTTTTTTACTGGTTATTTTACCTATCCCTATGTATTGCGTCGTAAACCACATATATCCTTTGTTATCCCTGACAACATCAAGCACCCTGTTTGTTTCCGGTTTATTCAAAAAGGATTTTTTGCTTACTACTTTATGGTTGTTCATTATTGTTATGCCGTCTTCATGTCCTAAAAAGAAAATGTCATTGTTAAAAAATTCAATAGCGGACACTTCACTGCCTAAAAGTCCGTCTTCTTTAATGTAGTTCCTGAAAGGGGAGAACCTTGTTTTATAGATCCCTCTTCCCGATACAAACCATGTATTATTTTCTTTATCAATTAATGAGGAATAAGCTCCAATATCCGTAAAGTCATCAGAACCGCCCAATTGTTCAACTTGTTTGCTTAAGAGATTATACGAATATATTCCATGCAGGCTGCCCCAATTGATAGTGTATTTACTGGCGCTTATAAATCCTGTTGTAGTAAAATTCCCGGCAAGGTTGCTGAAGTTACTGTATAAGGTTGTGTATTTTTTGTTTTCAATAAAGCCAACCTCGTCTTCAAGAAGAAGCCATATTTTAAATTTATTGTTTGCGGTTTTCTCTACAGTATGGGCTAAAATTTTTCTTTGATAGGAATCATAGATTTTTTTTCTTTCATTGGTCAAAGTGTCGAACGAGTATATGGTATTTGCAGTAGCATAGTAAAGGGTATCGTTACACAATGATAGTGAATTTATGACTTCGCTTTTCTCCTGGTAAAAATCAAACCTCTTCCACACTTCATTCCGAAATTCGAAAAGTTCCGTGGTAGTTCCTACATAAATCACCCGTGAAGAATCGTCATAATGAACTGCAATTGACGTGTATAGAATATCCGGAGATTTAAAGTTTACTAACGCAGGAATTTTCTTTACCGAATTATTTCCGAAAAGGAGAATATTCTGAAAGGATCCTGTAGGCATAGCCCATAAATTTCCTTTATTATCGTAAAAAAGTTTAAAGAATCTTGCCTGGTTTTCACGACTGTCATCGTAGATAATTTTCCAGTCAACGCCGTCGTAACTGAATATCTTACCCAGAGAAGAAAAATACATTAATCCGGTAGAGTCCTGTACAACATCAAAGACTAACTTAGAAGGCACACCGTCAAGAATAGAATAAGCTCTATAATTTAATTCTTGCGAAAGTGTGTTTACACCGATTAAAAAAAGCAGTAGAAAGAAAATAAAGTATGTTTTCATAGTTGATTAGTTATAAAGCAAACAGATAGAAAGTGAATATCGGTTATTCGTAAAGAAATTTCCAGGGAGAAGATAATATTTATACGACAAACAAATAAGAGGGCATTCTTTATACAAATAAGTATGCCGTGCCCGAGGCGTTATTTAATTAACAACATTTGCTTAGTGATCTGTTGAGTTCCATAAGTAAGCTTGTAGATGTAAAGTCCGGATGAATAATCACTTGCATCCCATTGTGCGGAGTAATTACCAGTGGTTTGTGCATCATTTATGAGCGTTGCAACTTCGCGTCCGAGTGTATCGTAAATCTTTAGCGTAACATATTGGTAACCGTTTTGGGGATTTAAACTTTTCGGGATACTGTATTCAATTGTTGTAGTCGGGTTAAACGGGTTGGGGTAGTTCTGAGATAAAGAGAACTCTGTAGCAGGGTTTTTAATATCATCTACAGAAGTTGCAACAACCACCCTGAAGCTTGCTCTGATTTGCTTGAGAAATTCTTCCCCGTAAAAATCCGAATATATATCAAGATTAATCGAATATAACGAGGATTTGGGAGTTACAAGCTCCGGTAACAAAGTCAAAAAAACTTCAACACTGTCCGATGGATCTACTCTAAAAGAAAGCGGTTCAACAATAAATGCATCGGTTTCAGCAAGTCTCCGGTAGTCGATTATTATGGTAATTGAATCGGAAGCAGTACCATTGTTGTAAACAAAAAAACTTGTATCTACTCTCTGAAGATCACTTGTATAAGTTCCCAAGACAATGCGGCCATCGTTAAATTGAATGTCCGGTAATAGTCCAGTCATTGTAATATAGTTCTCGCGAATAAATGATTTCTGCTCTGTCCCGTTTGATACGGTAAGTTTAACACTAAATTGAGTAAGCGTATCCGAAGTAAAAATGTAAAGCGGGTTCCGTTCTTCCGAATCAACTGTTCCGTCGTTATTAAAATCCCACTGCCAGGACGAAACGGGGGAGGCATCATCCACGACAGTGAGATCAGTGAATTGAACGGAAAGAGAAGTTCCGCCGGTTAGAGTATCAGCTTTAAAGTTGGGCATCAGGTAACCTGTGAGTTTCGTTTCCTTAATATTTAAAGTCTGGTTTACGGGAGTATTAACTAGTCGTCCAACATCGCCCGAGGGCCAGTAAGCAACTATCGAATCAACAACCATCAGATTACTTAACCCGAAGTGCTGTTGCAAATTCTGTCCGCAATAGCCCGACTGACCACTTACACGCCTTGTTTTAATATTGCCGGAGTTGTCGTATAGTTTTATTAATGTCCCAATTGCCGACCTGTTAGAAACGCTTCCCTCGAGATTAATTTTAAGCCAGTTGTTATCGCCTCCTTTGTTTCTATAGATTGCGTTATTTTCATTGGCATTGAAGCATTTACCCAGGGCAATATCAAGATACCCGTCGTTATTATAATCGCCGAATGCAGTACCGTAAGTCCATCCAGGCTCCTTGCTAATTTCGCTGGTATCTTTTTTAAAAGTGCCATTGCCATTGTTAATATAAAGTAAATTTAAGGTTTGCGAATTGCCTGAAAATGCATTGGCAACAAATAAATCTAAGTCGCCGTCATTATCAACGTCTCCCCAGGCGCTTCCTACCGAATAACCGCCGTCTTCAACAACAATTCCCGAGGTAACTTCTTCGTAGTTTCCGTTACCCAGGTTTTTGTACAACTGGTTATTTTGGTTTTGCCAGTTAGATATAAATAAATCCAGCAGGCCGTCGTTATCATAATCGCCCCAACTACTGCCGAAAGATTGCTTATTCGAATTAACCAATGTATGATCGCTAATTTTTTCAAAACCCTGATCACCGTTATTGCGGTACAAATTATTTGCTTCATTGCCTTCGTTAGTAACGAAGATGTCTAAATCTCCATCCCCGTCATAATCAATCCAGTCAATGTTACGTGATGTAAAAGCATCAGTAACGTGAGCGCTTTCGGTAATCTTTGTGAATCTTCCATCGCCGTTGTTTTCGAATAAAAAGTTGACTTTACTTGTACCTCCGCTATTGGTAACATATAAATCCAGGAATCCGTCATTATTGTAGTCTCCCCAGCTTCCTGTTTCGGAGTAACTTCTGTCGGAAGTTACTATTGAGTTCGATTGCAATTTTAATTCACCACTTCCGTTGTATAACAAATTGGTTTGATTCCACCAGTTACCGACAAACAAGTCCGGTCGGCCGTCGTTATCGTAGTCACCCCAGGAACTGCCGTCGGATGCAAGCCCATCATTAACTGCATCAAGACCTGTAACTTTGGTGAATGTGCCGTCTCCGTTATTTGAATAAAGAAAATTGTTTTGTCCCGAGCGAGGACCATTAGTAATCATTAAATCCAGATCGCCGTCAGAATCATAATCAATCCAGTTAACAGCTCTCGAATCACCGCCGTCGTTTGTAATTGGTTCCAAAGTCACTTTTTCAAATTGTGCTACCTGTGAAAAAAGAAGTGAAGATATAAATACTAAACTGAAAATTTTGAGTTTCATACCAGCCTTTTCCTGTTAAAATTTTATTGCAAATTTGCTTTTTAGACGAAAAGTTGAACCTACCCGGATTGGTAGTTAATAATAGGTACCGTAATTTTACCGTTTTATTTTAGGAGGAGAACTAAAGCTGATGAATTAAGGCTAGATTTTTTGAAGGAACGCAGCAATGGGTTTCATCGGCAATATGTTACACAATCTTATCCTTGATGGCTTTGGCTACAGCTTCGGATTTGGAATGCACCTGCAATTTTTTATAAATATTTTTGATATGGAAATGAACAGTATCAGCACTTACAAAAAGTTTATCTGCAATTGCCCTATAACTGGATCCATTGCAAAGTTGAACCAGGACTTCTTTTTCTCTGTCGGTTAAAAGCGGGTTCTTCGAACGTTTAAATGAACTTACAACCATCCTGGCAATAGTTGTACTCATTGGTGCGCCGCCGACAACTGCTTCTTTAACGAAGTCTATTATTTTATCTGTGGGCGTGTTTTTCATAAGGTATCCGCAGGCGCCCGCACAAAGCGAGTCGAACACTTTACTATCGTCGTTATGAACCGTTAGCATTATCACATCAACGTCCGAATACTTTTCCTTAATAATCTTCGTGCAATCGATTCCATTCATTCCAGGTAACGAAATATCCATTAAAATGACATCGGGCAAGTTATCTTCAAAATCGGAAAGCGCTTTTTCACAGCTTTCATAAGCGCCGACACACTTGTACCCCTCAGTGCTGTTAATTATTGATGAAATGCCATTCCTTATCTCCGAATCGTCTTCAATTATGGATACATAAATCATAACTTACCATTAAATTGTTTTCAAGAATTCTATTTTAGTACCATCCCCGGGGCATGAATCTATTTTTAAGTATGCACCAATACCGGCTGCTCTTTCTTTTATGCTGTTTAATCCTAAGCCTTTCGAAACATTAGATGGATCAAAACCAACACCGTCATCCTTTACCGCAATAATTAGCTTCTTGTCGATTAAACTAAAATCTATGTTTACACTTGATGCTGAAGAATGTTTAAGGATGTTATTCATAATTTCTTTGAACATCGGAATTATTTGTCGTTTCCACTCCATAGGTATTTTAACGGTCTGCATTGAAGTAGGGATTAAACCCGATCTGAATTCGATACCCGACTTATCAAACAAATTTTCTCCGAAGTCCTTGAGATAGATTGCAAGTTCCTCGAGCGAATCTTTTGCCGGGTCTAAAGACCAGATGAAGTCCTTTGTTTCGTCGTACAGAGAATTTGCGGTTGAGTTGATTTTAAAAAGATAATCATCGAATTCTTTTTTCTGTTTCGATAAACCACGTTTAAGTAACTCAGTGTAAAGGGAAATTTTTGTTAGCTTATGCCCAAGTTGATCGTGAAAGTCATCGGCAGCTTTTCTTCTGATTTTTTCAATTTCCAAAAGCCTGTTTACCTTTTGTTTAACAATATATCGATGCATAAGGAAGACTAGACTCAATATAAAAGCTATAAGCAAAAGGTAAAACCACCAGGTTCGGTAGAAAGGCGGATTTATTACGATCGCAAGTGTAAGAGCTTCTTCGTTCCAAACATTATAGCTATTGGCTCCACTGACTTTTAACAAATATTCTCCCGGCGGTATACCCGAATAGTTTGCATAATTCCTGTTGTCTGCAAAGTTCCAGCTTGTCTCTAACCCTTCCATTTTGTATGAATAGCTATTTTTTGCCGGGTTGGCATAATCCAATACAACAAATTCAATTGAGATAGTATTTTGCAGGTAGTTCAAGTTCAGTTCCGTAAGCGGCGAAAAATTCATCAAGGTTTCTTCGCCCGCAACTTTAACGGATTTAAATCTCATAACCGGTTTTTGCAGTACTTCTATAAACTCAGAGGGCTTAAAAATATTAATACCGTTTGTACCGCCGAACAAAATAGTTCCGTCCGGCATTTTTTCAGCTGCGCCCTTTGCAAAGCTTAGTCCCTGAAGTCCATCATCGATATCAAAATGCTCTGCATGATCTTCGACGTAATTGAATCGCGTTAATCCCTGGGTTGTGCCCAGCCAAATGATCGAATCATTTTCGGGCAAAATTGATGTGATAATATTTCGAGGCAAATAATAGGGATTAGAATAAATTTTAAACTCTCCGGTTATTTGATCATAGCGGCTAAGACCACCACCGTAAGTACCAGCCCAAATATTGTTTTGCGAATCACAAAATAGCGATAATACCGAGTTATTCGGAATTGAAGTTGAATCGTCAAAATCACTTGTAGAATGAACAAACTTTCCCGTAATTTTATTTAACCGGCTAAGCCCTCGCATTGTGGCAATCCACAACATTCCGCTACTGTCTTCAATTATCTCCTGAACGTTATAACCCAATAATGTTGTATCCGAATCCCGGGCGCAGCCGTAGCTTTTAAACGAATCAGTGCCTGGTTTATACTTCGCGATACCTTCATATACAGTTCCAATCCAAAGGTCTTCATTACAATCAACAAATAAATCGGAGATAAATGATGAGCGCAAACCGGTACTACTTGCTTTTTCTCCGGAATATTTTTTGATTTTGTTGTTTTCAACATTCAATCTGTTTAATCCCTCAGAGGTTCCGACCCAGATAAACCCGTTTGAGTCTTCTGCAATACTTGTTACAAAGTTGCCTGACAGAGAATTTGTGACGCCCTTTTTTCTAAAATAGCGAATTGAATTTTTCCCCTTAGCATCCGTATATATTAACCCGTTGTTTCTTGTCCCAATCCATCTATTGCCTGAACGATCTACTAAGATTGCGCTTACATTGAGTTTGTCTTTAACATATGCCCGGAATGTTGAAGCGTCAATTATGTAAAAATTCTGGCTATTGGTATTATGATAAAATATCCCGTTTCTATTACTCGAAACCCAAACAACTCCCGACCGATCCTGGAAAATCCTGTAGAGGAATTGTTCCGGCAAAAATTGGTTATTGTCGGGATGTATAAAACTGGTTATGCCGCTAAGCTTGTTGTATACTGTTAGACCTCCGCCCTGAGTTGTAATCCAAATTTCCGAATTATCGGTTTCATGAAACGACAAGACGAAATTATGGCTTAGCTGAACATCACCCCTGGCTGTAGTATTATAAGTGAATTCTTCTTTTTCAATATCAAAAGCATTAATACCGTTTGCGGTCGAAATCCACAAAATGCCCGGTTCGTATTCGATAAGCGAATGAGCAACCTTGGCATTTAATCCTTTACGAGTATTACTCTTTTCATAGTTTTTAAATAAGCCGGTTTCGTAATCAAAAAAGGCAAGACCGCCAAATGTGGCCAACCAGATTCGTTTTTTTGAATCAACCAGAATATCGTTTATGTAATCTAAGCTGGAATCAAGCGTGCTGTCGGTATCATTCGAATAAGTTTGCCAGGAGTTATAACTCGGGGTAAATACATTTAATCCGCCGCCGAAAGTTCCAACCAAAGCTTTGTCATTATAAAATTTTATCTGTCTAATAAAATTGTACTTAGAATCTTTATCAGGATTTATTAACCGTGTAATTTGCCCTGTTACTAAATTAATTTTGCTTATACCGAACCTTGTTGCAATCCATAAATTACCGGACTTGTCTTCATTTATCCTGTAAATTGAATTATTTGTGATTGTATTTGTGTCAAGGGGGTTGTGATAGAAATGTATAATTTCTCTGCCGTCATATTTATTGAGTCCGTTCGAAGTTCCAAACCACAAAAAACCTTTGCTA
>JANQLA010000046.1 GCA_028280855.1 Melioribacteraceae bacterium | reverse complement strand
ATATCATTCATGTCCAGTTTTTTGTTAAACTCTACGAGATTAACATATTATGAACAATTTAAATTCAATTTCTTCTTTTTTTTATCTCGAACTCAGGTTACTTAAGTATTGAGTTAATTATCTCGCTTCTCATAATAATTTTAGCCCTTCTCTTGACTTTAAATAAAAATATAATACATTTGCACACTGATTTATTAATAAATAAGGTTAAATAAGAAAATTGCTTTATATATTTAGTTTGTTCATTAACAAAACGGAGTAATAATGAAAAAAGTAGAGGCAATAATAAGACCGCACAAGGTTGACGACCTTCACACTGCCTTGCAGGAATCCGGCTATAGCGGAATTACGGTTAGCGAGGTTAGAGGCTACGGTCGGCAAAAGGGACACAAGGAAATCTACAGGGGGTCTGAGTACAACCTCGAGTTTGTGCCCAAAGTAAAAGTTGAGCTGGTTTGTACCGATGATGCTGCGGAAAAAGCAATCGGCATCATTATAGACACATGTAAAACCGGCCAGGTTGGCGACGGTAAAATATTCATCTACAACATCGAGGATGCAATTCGTATCCGAACCGAGGAATCAGGCGAACACGCTATATAATCCTTTCAGAACACCTACAATAAAAAGAAAAAAGTTAACAGGAGTAATAAATGGAAAGTGAATTAACACAATCGATAACGAATAATCTTTTTACGGCAAACAACCTGTGGATGATGATGGCGACGGCGCTTGTATTCATTATGCACCTCGGGTTCGCGTCGCTGGAAGCCGGGCTAACTCGTTCCAAAAATACCGTAAACATTTTGTTCAAGAATTCTATTATACCCGGCATAGGAATAATAACTTATACATTGGTCGGCTTCAACCTTATGTATCCGGGGGATGACTTTGCAGGTGCAGTATTTGGTTTTGCCGGTTTCGGTATTAGCACTGATGCTGCCGGACTAACTTCCGAATACAACGTCGGCTACACGTATTGGACAGACTTCCTATTCCAGGCAATGTTTGCCGCTACGGCCGCAACAATTGTTTCTGGCGCGGTGGCGGAAAGAATTAAGCTGGGTAGCTTTCTTGTATTCTCAACATTGTTTGTTGGCTTAATTTACCCGATGGTAGGAATGTGGAAATGGGGAACAGGATGGTTGGATGCTATGGATGTACCGTTTTACGATTTTGCCGGATCAACACTTGTTCACTCAGTGGGAGGGTGGGGAGCGCTTACCGGTGTTATCTTTCTTGGACCAAGAATAGGCAAGTATGTAAAAAGTAAAGTAAATCCGATTCCCGGACATAGCATGCCATTAGCCGCAATCGGCGTATTCCTTCTCTGGCTTGGTTGGTTCGGCTTCAACGGGGGTTCGGTATTATCTGCCGATCCCGGTTTAGTTTCTCTCGTACTAGTTACAACTTCACTTGCAGCAAGCGCAGGCGCAATGGGTGCGATGTTCGCATCGTGGACATTCTTAAAAAGCCCGGACATTACAATGGTGCTCAACGGAATACTTGCAGGACTTGTTGGAATAACTGCAGGCGCAGACTTGATGGGACCTACTTCTTCAATTATAATCGGATTTATATCGGGGATCATAGTTGTGTTCTCGGTTGTCTTTTTCGATAAAATAAAAATCGATGATCCCGTAGGAGCTATATCTGTTCACCTGGTATGCGGAATTTTTGGAACCCTTGCAGTAGGTCTGTTTGGTGATAAAGCCGGCTTTGATCAATTCTGGTCGCAATTAATCGGGGTTGTAAGCATTGGAGTATTTGTTGTTATTACAACAAGCATTCTTTGGCTGGTTGTAAAATCAACAATGGGCATAAGAGTTTCATCAGAAGAAGAAACAGAGGGCCTGGACCTTGGCGAGCATTCAATGGAAGCGTATCCCGATTTTGAAAAAGTATCGTAACAATAAAACTATGATAATATTCCGGATCATCCTGTCTGCTGCTTTTCTCTTTTAGTAGTATAACGCGGCAGTCGGTTCTAATAAACCTGAAAACAATATTTTTAAATAGTATAGAGGTAAAAATGAAACGAAAAATTATACTTTATTTTCTGGCAGCTTTAATGACTTTGACCACATTTGCAGTTAACGCCCAATCATTAACAGCAAGTGCTGGCGCTGATTTTGTAACTCGTTATATTTGGCGCGGAATAGATATCAACAATACACCCAACATTCAGCCTGCTGTTGCATTTGGTTTGGCCGGATTCGAGCTTGGTTTTTGGGGTTCGTACACCTTATCAAATCAGACATCAACTAAGGATGAGATAGACGCTTATTTATCATACGTATTCAGTACCGACGCAGGTGATTTTTCACTTCTGTTAACGGATTATTATTTTCCGAATGCCGGCGTGCGTTTAGGAGATTTTGACGACGGCTCAGGAGCTCATACATTGGAAATCGGTTTCGGTTATAGTGGAACAGAAAAATTCCCTATCAACCTGGTGTTTTATTACAACTTTTATAATGATCCCGGCAACAATACTTATTTCGAAGTCGGTTACCCGTTCGTTGTGTCCGATATTGACTTCAGTGCATTTGTGGGAGGCACAACAGGAAGCGAAGAGAACCCAGGATACTACGGATCTGACGACTTAGCAATAATTAATGTCGGGATAAGCGCTTCCAAAGAAGTGAAAGTAAGCGATAATTTTAGTTTGCCGTTATCATCAACATTTATAATTAATCCAAATGTTGAACTCGCATATTTCGTTTTCGGCGTAGGATTCAGTTTATAGGAAAAATTTTTACAAACGGGAAATTTGCATCTGAGAAAAAAAATATTATTTTGCGGGAAGATGAAAAAGCTATTACAAATAATTCAGAACAATTTCACTTCAATTTGCTTCGAGGCGGATCCCTCATCGATTGAAGTTCCGGTGAACCATTGTGCCCGTACCCGTGGCTTGGTTCGCTTGAATTCCCCGTGCTGTGTCAACTTAATACCCTTGCGTTGATACTTTAGCCCAGCACTCACTAATTAAAATTTATTAGATGGAGAAAGTCGATGGCTAAGATATGTGCGTCTTATCCCGGTAAGCAGGGATTGTATGATCCGCGTTTTGAACATGATGCTTGTGGTGTCGGTTTTGTTGCAAATATTAAAGGAATTAAGTCTCACGAGATAGTTAGAAACGGAATTGAAATTTTAGAAAATTTAAAACATCGTGGAGCTACAGGTTCCGATCCCGATACGGGTGACGGCGCCGGAATACTAATACAGCTTCCCGATGTTTTTCTAAGAAAAGCATGCGACGCTATTGATATCGGTTTACCGGAAAAAGGCGATTACGGCGCAGGATTAATATTTCTGCCTACTTTTGCTGAAGACCGGCATGTAATTGAAAATATTATTGAACGCGTTGTAAATGAAGAAGGACAGCGATTTTTAGGATTCCGGGATGTGCCTTATGATTCCGAATGTATTGGTAGGGTTGCAAAGTCGCTTATGCCAGAATTCAAGCAGGTTTTTATCGGACGCGGAAGTAATACGTCAAAAGACGACTTCGAAAGAAAGCTGCTGGTTATTCGAAAAAAACTTGGATTAAAAGTACGTGTAAAAGAGTTATCACAGAAACATTACTTCTATATTTGCAGTCTGTCTTCAAAAGTGCTTATCTATAAAGGTCAATTAAAGGCCGAACAACTGGATAAGTTTTTCCCAGATCTTCAATCGGAAGATTTATCATCGTCTATTGCACTTGTGCATTCCCGTTACAGCACGAATACATTTCCAACATGGGCCTTGGCGCACCCGTTCAGAATGATAGCACACAACGGTGAAATAAACACGTTGCGCGGAAATTTAAACTGGTTTAACGTACGTGAGAAAAAATTCCAAAGCGAAATATTCGGGTATGACTTAGAAAAAATTTATCCCGTAATCGCACCGAGTAAAAGTGACTCGGCTGCTTTTGATAATGCCCTTGAAATGCTCGTATACTCGGGACGCTCCCTGCCTCACGCGGTAATGATGATGATCCCTGAAGCATACTCGGGCGATAAAAACATGGAAGCTTACAAAAAATCGTTTTATGAATATCATGCATGTTTGATGGAACCATGGGACGGTCCTGCTGCCATATCTTTTACCGACGGGCGCTACATAGGTTCGGTGCTCGACCGGAATGGACTGCGTCCTTCACGATACTGCATTACTGACGACGACAAAGTTATAATGGCTTCGGAAACCGGGGCACTAAATATACAGGAAGAGTCAATTGTGAAAAAAGGCAGGCTTCAACCGGGCAAAATATTTTTAATAGATACGCACGAAGGCAGAATAATTGATGACGAAGAGATTAAAAAGTCTGTAGCAGATTCAAAGCCTTACAAAAGATGGTTGAGTAAAAATCTACATACACTGGATAAAATTAAAAAAGCCTCCGTCGATAAAAAACAAGAACAACTGCCGCTAATTAAAAAACAAAAAATTTTCGGTTACAGTGAAGAAGATATTAAAACGTTAATAATGCCTATGGCTATTGAGGGGACTGAAGCAACCGGCTCAATGGGAGCTGATACGCCTTTAGCAGTGCTGAGTAAAAAGCCGCAATTACTATTTAATTATTTTAAACAACTCTTTGCACAGGTTACAAATCCACCTATTGATGCTATTCGTGAAAAAATTATAATGGGTGAACATGTTTTTCTCGGTGCAGAACAAAACCTGCTTGCCGAAACACCGGTGCATTGCAAGAGATTAAAACTAGAGAGGCCGGTAGTTAACAACTATGAGCTTTTAAAAATAAAATCTCTTAACCTGGATGGTTTACAAAGTAAAACTCTTTCCATGCTTTTCAACAAAGAAGAAAATGTCAAAACTGCACTTGAGGCATTATTTGAATCCGCCGACAAAGCGATAAATAGTGGCAATTCAATTTTAATTTTATCCGATAAATTTTCTGATTTGCAATACGCACCTATCCCGTCGTTGCTGGCTTGTGCAGGACTACATCATCATCTTATTAAAAAGGGCACACGAACTGATGTAAGCTTGGTTGTTGAAACAGGTGAAGCAAGAGAGATGCATCACTTTGCCGTGCTTATTGGCTACGGAGCCAATGCCGTTAACCCCTACCTCGCGTTTGAAACAATTGAATCGCTGGTAAATAACAACAAGCTCGGCGACGATATTACTTTCCCGCAGGCAGAACAAAACTATTTGAATGCCGTAACCAAAGGACTGTATAAAATTATTTCGAAGATGGGAATCTCGACGGTTCAGTCGTATTGCGGTGCGCAAATATTTGAAGCAGTTGGAATTCATGAAGATGTAATCGATAAATATTTTACTTCTACATTTTCGCGTATTGGCGGAATTGATTTAAATACGATTGCTCAAGAAGCATTGATGCGACACAATACCGCTTTTAACCCGGTTTATCAGAACGAAGAAATGTTAGACGAGGGAGGCTTTTACCACTGGCGGCAGGAAGGCGAATATCATCAATGGAATCCTCAAACTATAGCTATGCTGCAGCATGCTGTAAGATCAGGCGATTACAATCTTTTTAAAAAATACTCTGCACTAGTAAATAACCCTGAGATTAATTACGCAACGATTCGGTCTTTGCTCCAATTCAAAGAACGCACTCCTATTCCATTGGAGGAAGTAGAACCTGTTTCTGAAATAGTGAAACGGTTTGCCACCGGCGCTATGAGCTACGGATCAATTTCGAAAGAAGCACATGAGTCGCTTGCCCTTGCTATGAACGAGCTGAACGGGTTTTCAAATACCGGTGAGGGCGGCGAGGATCCGGAAAGATTTTTTATGGATGAAAATGGCAAAACAAAAAGAAGTAAAATAAAACAGGTCGCGCAGGGCCGTTTCGGTGTTACTATCGAATACCTTGTAAACGCCGAGCAGATTCAAATAAAAATGGCTCAGGGCGCTAAGCCGGGCGAAGGCGGGCAGTTGCCGGGATATAAAGTAAGCGACGAAATTGCCAGGACGCGTTACACAACCCCGGGCGTCGGCTTAATATCACCCCCGCCGCATCATGATATCTATTCGATTGAAGACCTGGCGCAGCTAATTCATGATTTGAAAAAGTCCAATCCTTCGGCGGGTATTAGCGTTAAGCTTGTATCCGAAGCAGGTGTTGGAACAATAGCAGCAGGGGTTTCAAAAGGTAAAGCCGATCATGTTGTGATTAGTGGCTTCGAAGGCGGTACCGGAGCATCTCCTCAAACATCTATTAAACATGCCGGGCTACCTCTGGAACTGGGTATTTCCGAAACGCAGCAGGTTCTTGTTATGAATGACCTGCGACGAAGAATTCGAGTGCAGGTAGACGGACAATTGAAAACGGGCAGGGACGTAGTTATCTCTGCAATGCTTGGTGCCGACGAATTCGGATTTTCAACGGCTGCTTTGATATCGCTCGGATGCATTATGCTGAGAAAATGCCATCTGAATACATGCTCGGTAGGTGTAGCTACGCAGGATCCCGAACTGCGGAAGCTCTTTAAAGGACAGCCGGAACATATAATTAATTTCTTTGGCTTTGTTGCCGAAGAGGTTAGAGAAATAATGGCTCAACTTGGAATACGTAAACTTGACGATCTTATCGGTCGGTCGGATTTATTGGAACAGGTTGATGAAGTTGATCACTGGAAAGCGAAGTTTCTCGATTTAACAAATGTCTTGCACCGTCCCGATGTTCCCGCTAAAGTCTCATTGTACAATTGCGAAAAGCAAGACCATATGGAACACACCTGGCTTGATCACAGTTTGATTGAAGCCTGCAAAAAAGCTATCGGTAAAAAAATACCTGTCAGGTTCAGCAGATTTATCAACAATACAAATAGAGCAACCGGAACTTTACTAAGCAGCATGATTGCAAAAAAATACGGTATGAAAGGATTGCCCGAAGATACTATCCGGATTGATTTCGAAGGAACCGCGGGACAAAGTTTCGGCGCTTTCTTATCAAAAGGAGTTACTTTCAATTTAGAAGGTGATACGAATGATTATGTTGCTAAAGGATTATCCGGCGGTAAAATTATTATTGTGCCAAAAGAAGAATCGAAACTTGTGCCGGAACAAAATATAATTGTCGGAAATGTTGTGATGTATGGAGCGACTAGGGGAGATCTTTATATCAGAGGGCAGGCGGGTGAAAGGTTTGCAGTACGCAATAGTGGTGCAAATTCAGTGGTCGAAGGAATTGGCGATCATGGCTGCGAATATATGACGGGCGGACGAGTTGTTGTCCTGGGAAGCGTTGGTAGGAACTTTGCTGCAGGAATGAGCGGTGGTATTGCTTATATATGGGATAAAGACAAAGAATTCGAAAAATTGTATAATGATGAAATGGTAGACTTGTATCGAATAGAAGAACACAAAGACGAAAGCGAATTACACTTGATGATCCAGAACCATTTACACTACACTTATAGCAGTGTAGCCAAGTTTATACTTGACGATTGGATAAACCAGTTGCAGAAATTCATTAAAGTATTTCCACGCGACTATCAACGTGTGTTAAAAAAGAATAGCAAACTAACGAGAGAAGAGGATGAACCCGTTTTGATTTAGTTATGGGTATACAAAACAATTAACAACTTTAACTGCTACGAAGTCGCAAAGCCGCAAAGGATTTTAGTTAAATATTCTTAGAGCCTTCGGGGATTTGTGGCAAAATAAAAAATGAGATTATCATGGGAGAAGTAACCGGATTTAAAAAATATCAACGGTTCGATTTAATTAAAGAACCGATTGAAAAAAGAAAAAAGCATTGGAATGAATTTGCCAGTCTACCGGTAGAGGAAGAATTACGAATGCAGGGCGCCAGATGCATGGATTGCGGCGTTCCGTTTTGTCAATCCGGGTGTCCTGTTAGCAATATAATACCCGACTTCAACGACCTAGTTTATCAAGACGATTGGAAAGCCGCGTTTCACAAATTAATGAAAACCAATAACTTTCCCGAATTTACGGGACGAGTTTGCCCTGCTCCATGCGAGGTGTCATGTGTACTTGCAATTAACAAGCCAGCTGTAACTATTAAGAATATTGAGCTTGCAATTATCGAACGGGCTTACAAAGAAGGTTGGATGAAAGCAACCCCTCCCGTTAGTCGTACAGGTAAAAAGGTTGCTGTTATTGGCTCGGGTCCTGCAGGGCTGGCTTGCGCCGACCAACTAAACAAAGCCGGTCATAGCGTAACCGTTTTCGAAAAGAACGAATTCGTTGGGGGATTATTAACTCTCGGCATTCCAAATTTTAAAATGGAGAAGGAAGTAGTTGAGAGACGTGTAAACATTATGCGCGATGAAGGAATTGATTTCCAAGTAAACGTTAATGTCGGTGAGGATATTAATATAGAAGAATTGAATGAATCGTTTGACGCGATTGTATTAGCAGGCGGAGCGGAACTTCCCCGTGATATTCCAATTAAAGGACGAGACCTCGACGGAATTTACTATGCTATGGATTACCTTACCCAGCAGAACAGATTGAACATAAGCGGTGAAGACACTGAAACAGCAATAAACGCTAAAGGCAAACACGTTATAGTGCTCGGTGGAGGAGACACCGGTTCGGATTGTATTGGTACTGCTAACCGGCAGGGCGCGTTATCGGTTACCAATTATGAATTGATGCCGCAACCACCCAGGAAACGCGATGGCGATAATCCTTGGCCGAACTGGTCATTTATTGAAAGAACCTCGACCTCGCACGAAGAGGGTTGCGATAGGCTGTATGGAATAATGACAAAAAGATTTTCCGGCAAAGACGGGAAAGTAGAAAAGCTGCACGCGGTACATCTTGAGTTTGGACCGAAGAATCCTGAAACGGGACGACGACCGATGAAGGAATTGCCTAAAAGTGAATTCGAAGTTAAAGCCGATTTGGTACTGCTGGCATTAGGTTTTCTCGGGCCCAATAAGCCGGGACTACTGGAACAATTAAATGTAGATCTTGACGAACGCGGCAATGTAAAAACAGATGCATCGCACATGACCAGTATTAAAGGGGTATTTACAGCAGGTGATATGCGGAGAGGTCAATCGTTAGTTGTCTGGGCAATTAACGAAGGACGAGAAACAGCAGAACATGTAAATAAATTTTTAAACACATAGGGGCTTCGCATAATATTAATTCTGTTATGATTTTTATGATGCAAAAGTTGTCAACTCGAAAGTGAGTACTATTTCTTTTGCTTTGTCAGCCCTCTAAAAGTTTATTCAAACGATTTACATAGAACATCCCTTCCTTATAGATCCTCCCGGCAATTACATTTCGCGCAGTTTGCCGGGGGGAGTTTTTAATATACCTGCTTTGAGCCGCTTGCGTTAATTTTTAGCGATTATTTACAATTTCTTTCAGCACAGAGAAACGAGCCGATAATTAAGTCCAAATTCATTAATACTCTTTTGTATATAATAAAATTGCAAAGACTAAACACGACCGTATTATAACTCCTTATGAAAACTTCTTTAACTTTTTCATGAATAATAGAACGAGCCCTGCTGAGAATACTAAGAGTCCGGTTAAAATTAGGAAGTATTCATGATGCGCAAAGTCGCTGTAGAATTTACCCAATAAACCGGAGCCGTAACTTCCTAATGCTGTTGCCGCAAACCATCCGCCCATCATTAATCCTTGTATCTTTGGCGGGGCAACTTTTGATACGTATGATTGTCCCATTGGAGAGATCAAAATCTCTGCAAGTGTTACTACAAAATAAGTCCCGATTAACCAAGTGGGGAACATGTTGTTTGCATCATCATTTCCACCCTGCAATGACGCTATAACCATAATAACCATTGACAAACCCATAATAAGCATACCAATAAATATCTTAACCGGCGTTGGAGGCTCCTTACCAACTTTATTAAGTCTTGAAAAGTACCCAAGCAATAATGGCGTTAATACAATAATGAAAAACGGATTAAAAAATTGGTAGGTTTCGGGTCTAAGCCAATCTACAACAATTGTAGATCTTTCGGCAAATAATGTTAGAGCAAATCCGTTCTGATAGAATGCCATCCAGAAGAAAATTACTATAATAAATAGTATTGAAAGTGTCGCGATTCTTTGTCTGAATTCTGCCGCCGGAATATCGGAAGTTGTAATATCATTTCCATTGTCCTTTGCTGATTTTGTATCGGAGGCTGATAATTTTTTTACGCCGAACTGCAAGTTTATTATTCCCAAAGCCATCCCTATAGCGGCTGCCCAAAACGAGATATTATAGCTGCCCCAAATAGCGCTTATAATCGTTGCTGCTAAAGGAGCCAGCATTGCTCCAACATTTACACCCATATAAAAAATGTTAAACCCGGCATCTTTTAATTGCGGTTTATCTTTATAAAGATTCCCAACAAGAACCGAGATATTTACCTTAAAGATCCCTGTGCCGAATGCTACTAAAAATAATCCTACGTAAAAGAAAGTTATGTTCTCCACCGATGATACTGCTAAGCAAATATATCCTAACACCATCAAAGAAGCTCCAGCGCGCACGGTGTTAATCTGACCGAAGATTTTATCACCGATATAGCCGCCGAACAGTGGAATGAAATAAACAAGCCCAAGAAATATCCCGTAGGCATCACCCTTTTGAGAATCATTCCAGCCGAATTCACTTCCCATGTATAGTACCAGTATAGCCATTAATGTATAGAATCCGAAGCGTTCCCACATTTCAGTAAAAAATAAAATCATAATTCCTTTGGGGTGTTTCTTAAGCATTTTTCCTCCTTGATATATTGGAATAAATCAATCCGCTAACGGATTTTTTGTTGCGCTTCAAAGTTTGTTTTGAATTTTATGACAATTCCTCACCGAAAACTCGGTAAGTATTTATTTATATGGTTAAATCGTTGCGGCCTCTTAATCCATTCATGATTACTAATCTCAAATGTACTTCCGATTTTAACTGTTGTGATATTTCATTAGATTCATAACCATTCCGGTACTAACTGCTCGCAGTGAG
>JANQLA010000033.1 GCA_028280855.1 Melioribacteraceae bacterium | reverse complement strand
GTTTTATAGTCAATATCACTTGGCATCTTAACACCGGTAGATATACTTTTAACGAAAGGAGAAATTTTTATTCCAACTTTTTTATAAGCGAGGTCTCTATTTATTAATGACTTTAGATACGATTCAATAATCCGCGAAAGGCTCCTGTTGCTCGAGGCAGCATATTTTTTTGCCTTTTCTATGACAGATTTGTTGAGCTTTAAGGTTAGCTTAGCATCCATTTTCATCTCCATAATTATACGTATCAATATAATGAGCTTGTCCGTATAAATCAATTGGAACATTTAATCGCGTCAGGAAAAGCTAATGATATTAGCTTGCACCTCGCGTTTAATTTTTCCATCCGTCTTTGAATGCAATACTTCCTAAGCGGCTTCTGTCAAATCAATTAGATTTGATTTTGGTCTCTTAGAAATGGCCTATAAAAGACGAACTTAGATGATAGACATCATTCACTATCGTAAGAAATCAGGGAAACCACATCGTAATTTTTGATCTTCTCCCGTCCGTTCAGAAACGATAATTCAATCAGGAAGGAAATCTGCTCCACTGATGCTCCCAGTTTTTCAACCAATTTTGCTGCTGCTTCAATAGTACCGCCGGTGGCAAGCAGATCATCGTGAAGCAGAACTTTATCGCCCGGAGCAAGTGCGTCTTTGTGAATTTCGATTCTGTCGGTTCCGTATTCCAGTTCGTAAGATTCGCTTACAGTTTCGGCAGGTAATTTACCGGGCTTTCGGATCGGCACAAAGCCAACTCCCAGCTTTAGTGCAAGCGCAGCGCCATAAAGAAAACCTCTTGATTCTACTCCGACAACCTTAGTTATCCCTTTATTTTTAGCAAAGTTATAAAGTTTGTCTAAAACCTCCTGCGAAGCATCTGAGTTGTTTAACAGAGTTGTGATATCTTTGAACACAATTCCTTCAATAGGAAAATTCGGCACGTCCCTTATAAAATTTTTAAGATCCATTTTTACCCCTTGATATTCTTTTTGTCTTTCTATTTATGAATTTTATAAATTCCTGCTCCGAAAAGCAATTTATTACTTCAGACTTTTGTACGCCTCCCTTTCTTGCCATCATGATCCCGTATCTTGTATCCATGATCCCTTCTACTGAGTGTGCATCGGGATTTATGGCAAACTTAACGCCTTTTTCTCTGGCATAAAAAATTTCGCGCCAATCCAAATCAAGGCGGTGCGGACTGCTGTTGATTTCAATAGCAACATTATTTTCGGCGCAGGCATCAATAACTTTGCGAATATCTACCTTAAAGGGATCACGCGCCAAAAGAAGGCGCCCGGTTGGATGAGCCAAAATATCCGTGTACTCGTTCTTAATCGCTTTAATTATTCTGTTCGTCATCTCATCTTCGGAAAGTGAGAAAATAGAATGAATAGATGCCACAACAAAATCGAAATTGCTCATGAAATCCTTATCATAGTCCAACGAGCCGTCGCGTAAAATATCACTCTCAATACCGTGAAATATAGGAACACTTTGCTTTGAAGAAACATCAGCTATCTCCTTCTTCTGCAAGAAGATCCGGTCTTCACTTAAGCCGTTTGCATAAAAGGCTGACTTGCTATGGTCACAAACCGCAAAGTATTTATATCCTAATTCTTTCCCGGTGATTACCATCTCTTCCAGGGTATTCATACCATCTGAAAATGTGGTATGAAAATGCATGAACCCATTAAACGAATCAATGCTTAAATTGCTATTATTTCTTAATTCTTCGGGAGCATTTAAGAATTCTTGTTCTCTCATTTCAGGAATCACAAACGGTAATCCAAGTTTTTTAAAGCAACCATGCTCCGAAACTGAGCTGTTCGGTAAATCCTCTATACTTAGCGAATTTAGAAATTCAGCGGAGCCTGTAGTCTCAAAAAGGACTCTTTCAAATAGCCCGGGAGAAGTTGAATACACGGTAAATTTTGCGTTTTTTGCTATTATTTCATAGCGCGCAAAATTAGAAGAACTGTTTAAATTATTGTAATAATATAACTTAGATAGCTCTGATTCAAACAAAAACTGATCATTAACAGCCACCAATAATTCAATATTAGATATTACTTCTCTGCGTCTTCTTAGTTCACCTGTAAGTTCAACTCTTTCCACTCCAGATAGCGTTTTTAAGTCAATCCTGAAATGCTCCGCTTTTTCAAGCGCTTTATGGAGCAACATATAACGGGATCTTGATTTTGCTTTCAAAATCTCATCAAGAATTTTATCTTGTGTCTTCTTCCCGAATCCTTTAAGGTCGGCAACCTGATCCGATAAGCAGGCCTGCTCCAGTGATCCTAAATTCGTGATCCCCAATTCTTCGTTGAGAACTTTAATCTTCTTTGCTCCGATTCCCCGAATGTTAAACAGATCAATTAACCCATCGGGTAGTTCCGATAACATATCCATTAAGTCAGCCGATCCGCCATTATCATAATAGTCAAAAATAACCGACTGAATAACTTTACCGACTCCCTTCACGGATTTAATTGATTCATCGGCAATCATTTCTTCAAGATCGCCTTCAAGCCTGCGAAGAACATTTGAACCGTTTCTAAATGCTGCAACTTTAAATTTATTTTCCCCTTTGAATTCCAGTATATCTGCAATCAATTCAAGGATATTTATTATTTCTTTTTTCAATGACATATTGTTCAGATCATACTGATAATTAAATTACTAAGTAGCAATCCTAAAAACGATCCTGCGACTACCTGGGTAGTTGTATGTTTTTTAAGATAGATTCTTGACCAACAAATTAATAAAATCATGGGAATATAATACATTGATGTTACCTCCTCAAAATGAATTAGCACTCCCATCGGAATGCTTACACCCATTGCATGCGCGCTTATCTTCCATGAACGATTGATTGCAAGTAACGAAATCATTGTTACAAGATAGATGAACCAAATAACAACAAGCGTATTGTAATCCAATAACCAATTTATGAGTATACCGGCGCCGCTCAACCCAACACCAAACAAATACGGAAAGATTCGCTCTTCTTTGATTGTAGCATCAATGTCCGAAACTATTCCTTTGTTTTTAATCAGAAGGAAAAAAAATACAGGGAGCATCAACCCGAGTATTAATCCTTGTACAATTGTGTAAAATGCAAAGGCATTATCAACTTTACACAGCGCAACATAGACAAAAGTCAAAAATGTGAAGGACGGCGGCACAAATATATTTGATGAGTACCGAGCCAATTTATAGGAAAAGTTCTTCTTCAATTTTGTAGGGATGATTAGTTATTCGGCATCCTGTAATTCAACCTGTTTACTTAAATCCGCTTTATAATTTAACAGGATTTCTTCAATCGGTTCGTATTCCACCGGAACCATTAAGCTTTGTCTCACTTTGGAAGCTCCATACAAACCTTTCAAATAGCCGGAATAATATTTTCTAAACGGAATTACCGCCTGTCGCTCCAGGTCCTTAACTTCTATCTCATAGCGTAAATGGCGTAGCGCAGTATCAATTCTTTCTTCGAAAGAAACATCTTCAGGTAAGTTTCCTGTCTCAAGCAATTCTTTAGCTTCACGAAAAATCCATGGATGCTGGATAGCCCCGCGGGCAATCATTACTGCATCGGCGCCTGTCTCTTCAAATGCATTCTTAACGTCTTGTGCTGTAAAGATTCCACCGTTAACCGCAACCGGTATATCTACCACTTCTTTTATTCTGGGAATCCACCTAAAATCCGGGTCGCCTGAATGCCCCTGCTGACGTGTTCTGCAATGCACGGTAAGCTGAACTGCGCCTGCATCTTCCATTCTTTTAGCAACTTCCTCAATCATTATTGAGTCGGAATCCCAGCCAATCCTGGTCTTTACAGTAACCGGTCTGTCAACAGATTTCACGATTTCTTCAACCATCTTTTGCATATAAGGAGGATCTTTCAGCAATCCCGCACCAGCTCCCCTGTTTGCAACTTTTTTTACCCAGCAGCCGGCGTTAATATCTATTATATCGGGCTTCCTTTCATTAGCTATTTTTGCTGCACCTACCATTGCATCTATATCTTGCCCGTAGATTTGTATTCCGACGGGTCGTTCTTCTTCGGTTATTTCAAGCTTTTTGAATGTCTTTTTATTGTTCCGAATCAATCCGTCGGAATTTACAAATTCGGTGTAAACAACATCAGCGCCAAGCTCTTTACATAATTTCCTATAGCCAATATCGGTTACATCCTCCATCGGTGCTAGCAAAAGTGCGTTTTTAATCTCTATATCGCCAACCTTAAACATTTAATCAGTCCTGAAGTATTTTTTATTTAAGTAGGCAATTGTAATAATAAAGGTTATAAAAGTAAACAAAGCGCCTGTAAGGAAGGGAAATTCGTAACCAATAAAGTCGAATGCAATTCCGCCCCAAAGAGGGCCAAAGACGCGCGCAAGAGCGGCAATTGACTGGTTTAACCCAAGTATGGTGCCCTGCTTATCTTCAGGTGCAAACTTGGATATCATGCTTAGAATTGTCGGTTGCAATACACCGGTACCTATGGAAAGAATAGTAACAGTAACCGCAACACCTGTAAAGTTGATTCCGTAAGGCATAAACCCGAGACCTATCGTCATCAGGAAAGTTCCGGCAGCTAACAGGAAGGCGTCAGAAAACTTTTTTGATATTTTACGAATCAAACCTCCCTGGATAACTACCGTTACAATCCCTACAAGTGCAAACTGATATCCGTTTTGAGCGTCGGTAAATCCGTAAACCTTGTATCCAAGAAGAGCAAAAGTACCGTAAATATTGGCAACTGAAAAAATTATAATGAAGAACAGAACGATTAAAATTCCTACGGTAGGATAAGAGAAAGCAACCTTAAAGTCTTCGACATCAATTAACTTATATTTCTTTGCACTTTGAGATTTTGTTTCGGATTTCTTCAGAGATTCCGGCAAAACGAAGAATGCAAACGCACAAGCCGAAAATGAAAAGATAGCGCTTGCATAACCCGCAACTTCATAGCCGTATTTCGAAAGCGCGCCTCCAATCAATGGTCCGAAGACAAATCCCATTCCAAATGCTGCGCCAATTAGACCCATTCCTTTACTTCGCTCTTCCTTCGAAGTAACATCGGCAACATAAGCTTGAGCAACCCCAAGATTACTGGCGCCAACTCCTGCTAATGTTCGCGAAAGAAGAAGCAGTAAAAATGAAGTGGCAAAACTAAACACGATGTAAGAAATACCGGTAACGAACAAAGTAGCAACTAACAGAGGCTTTCTTCC
>JANQLA010000561.1 GCA_028280855.1 Melioribacteraceae bacterium | reverse complement strand
GAATATGGTTTAAAAATTCCTCAATTTCCCTCAGTAACTATTCTTAAAAGGATGTCCAAAAATAAATATGTAGAAAAGAGTTACGATAAGTATATTGTTCAAAAAGAGAAACTTCTTGAACTCGACTTTCAAAAGGATGCTGATAAAATAACTAAATCTTATGAAACATTAATTAATAACATTATTAATTATTGTGAAAACGAATTTAATTTATCAATTGATCATAATGATATTGAAGAAGCGTTTTTGGCATTTCTTTCTGATCATGACTTGGATATTTTGTGTGCTACTACTAATCAATCAACTTTACCAGAATATAATAAAAGTCGAAAACTAAAATATATAGTTAGCAAATTCATTCTTAATGCATATGAGAATGATAAGGATGTTTTCTCAATTATCTCTGATATATCCATTGGGTATTCTTTAGCTCAATCAATTCTTTATTCTGAATTGAATTCTTATAGTGGCAAACTCACTAAATTAAACTTTTACTTCGATACACCATTTATACTAAATCTACTTGGATTAAATGGTGAGTACAAAAAGAAATCTTCTGAGGAGTTAATTCACATTTTAAATGAAGAGAACGCTAATTTGTATGTTCTGCGTACTAATCTTGATGAAATCGAAGCCATATTAAATGATTGCTTCAAGCAATTAGATAAAGGGGATTTTAAATTAGAAAGTGCCTCAAAAGTGCTACGTTTCTGTTATCAAAATGAAGTCACTTCTACAGATATACAACAATTTGTTTTAAGACTCAAAGAAACACTCGAGGCATATAATATTTTTTATGATAAAGTACCCTCTTATAATGAGCGAAAAGAATTTCAAATTGATGATGAATTGCTAACTGAAACTATTTTTGAAACTTATAAAGTATTTACTCCGGATTTGGATCCGAAAGATTTCGAAATGAAAGGAACGATCAGAAGGGATGTGAAAGTTTTATCCGGAATGTATAAATTGCGTAAAGGAGGAAAACCTCGAAAAATAAAAGATGCAAATCATATATTCATAACTACAAATGGCGCTCTTGCATTTGCTTCAAGAAAGTTTGAATTAAAAAGTTCTAATGATCATTATACAATTCCAGTATGTTTGACAGATGTTTTTGTAGGTACATTAATATGGTTACAGTCTCCAGTGAAAGTAGAACAGATTAATCAGAAAAAACTCATTGCTGATTGCTATGCTTCTTTACAACCCAATGATTTATTAGTTAAAAAATTCTCGCATGAAGTTGAGAAAAGCAGAAAAATGAAGAGAATATCTTCTGATGATTATTATTTAATCCGTAGTGATCGTGCCACGATAACATTGCTAGGACAATACACATTCAACGATCCTGATTTATTCGATGATTCGACTACAGAGGAGATATTAAATAGAATAATTAATAAAATAAAAGAAGAAGAGGTTTATAAACTCGATAAAGAAAAGCTGGCTCACGAAGAGACTAAGCTTAAATATGATAAGGTAATATTTGTAAACGAAAAACTAATGGAGGAAAAACTAATTCTACCCAATAAAATATCCCGATTATTAGGTAATCTAGTTTTTTATGCTTTAATACTTACTTTTTCATTATCTGTGATACTTAGTTTTCTTTCTGCTTATTTAAATTTGTCCACAATTACGATAGTTTTATTATGGATTATTGTATTCATTTTTACATTCTTAAATTTACATAGCGGATTTAGCTTTAAGAAAAGCCGCGAGAAAACTACAAAGTATATTTATGATAGACTTCTAAAACTAAGTGTGAAGTAATCAACTTAACAAGTTGCTCAAGGCACCAACGCTTTCACATTAGGCATTTGTGTAATTGGCTGCGCCTTACCAACCACACTGCTAAAACTAATTAAGCACTCAACTACTCGGTATTTATAAATCCCACTCCAATTTCACTTGGTAATCAGACTAAAAGTTCCTAATATTGTAATCGGAATTTAAATTCCGCTTTTATTTATTAACTACTTATTCGAGGTACAAAATGTTCTGTTATCAGTGTGAGCAAACTTTTCAAGCAAAAGGATGCTCTGATTTTGGAGTATGTGGAAAAACTGAAACATCCGCAGTTTTACAAGATCTAATCATTTACGTAACAAAAGGAATTTCGATCTACGCTGAAAAAGCCCGTGAGTATGGTGTAATCGATCCGAAGGCAGACTTATTTGTTTTAAAAGCCCTGTTTGCAACAGTTACAAACGTAAACTTTGACGACGAAAAACTGGAAAAAATTATAAGGGATTCTATTGAGGTAAGAAATTCGATTAAAGAACAATTCTTAACTTCTTACGAAGAAAAAACCGGCCGTGAATTCGGCGAATCTCTTCCTATAGTAACCAACTGGCAACCGGCTGAAACAACCGAAGAATTGTTAGCACAAGGCAATAAAGTTGGAATACTTACAGAAATCCAGGATGAAAACGAAGATATCCGTTCACTTCGCCAGCTTTTGCTCTACGGAATTAAAGGAATGGCAGCTTATGCTGATCATGCATTAATTCTTGGCAAGACCGATGAAGAAGTTATGAGTTTTATTCACAAAGGAATGGCGGCATTAGCAAACTACGAAATTACGGCAGATGAATTACTTTCCCTGTCGCTGGAATGCGGAAAAGCCAATTTTAAAGTGATGGAAATTTTAGATGCTGCACACACTGAAAAATTCGGTCATCCTATCCCAACAAGTGTACCGTTAGGCGCAAAAGAAGGTCCTGCAATATTAGTTTCGGGTCACGATTTACACGACCTGGAATTGCTGCTGGAACAAACAGAAGGTAAGAACGTAACAATTTACACGCACGGCGAAATGTTACCGGCACATGGATACCCGGAATTAAAAAAATACAAGCAGCTTTACGGTAACTATGGCGGCGCTTGGCAGGATCAGATAAAAGAGTTCGCGCAATTTCCCGGTGCGATTTTAATGACTACTAACTGCATCCAGAAACCGCAGGAAAGCTACTTTGAAAATATATTTACCACCGGGAACGTTGCATGGCCGGGCGTTAAACATATTAGCGAAGATAAAGACTTTACGCCCGTAATAGAAAAAGCAATTGAGATGGAAGGTTATCCAATAGATATTCCAAACAAAGAAATCATGGTTGGCTTTGGACATAATGCCGTCCTAGGTGTTGCAGACAAAGTAGTCGATGCTGTAAAAGAAGGTGCAATTAAACACTTCTTCCTAATCGGCGGATGCGACGGCGCTAAATACGGGCGTAACTATTTTACCGACTTCGCACAAAAAGCTCCTGAAGATTCAGTGATACTAACGCTTGCATGCGGCAAGTATCGATTTAACAAGTTTGACTTCGGTGACATTGGCGGTATTCCAAGATTACTCGACGTCGGTCAGTGTAACGATGCATATTCCGCAATTAAAATTGCCGTAGCTTTATCAGAGGCATTCGATTGCGGCGTTAATGATTTACCGTTGTCGTTAATCATTTCATGGTACGAACAAAAAGCTGTTGCAATTCTTTTAACATTACTCCACCTGGGAATTAAAAACATAAAGTTAGGACCGTCTCTTCCTGCTTTTATTACGCCAAACGTGTTGAACATATTGGTAGAAAATTACGCGATTGCTCCTATTACCGACGCAGAAGCGGATATCGAAAATATTATGCAGCCTGCTGAAGCTTAATCCCTTAAAAGATTCCATCTTTCAAAAAGATGGAATCTTTATTTGTAATTATTTGAAGAAGTGCACAAACTTATAACTTGATCAAGCGATCTGAATATAATACATTTCAAAATCAAATTTTCTAATAATTGAATATTCGGAGCTTATATGCGATTTAAACTAATGATTTTATTTCTTTTCGCTTCTTATTCAATAAGCAGTGCACAATTTAATGCAGCTGATCCTATTCCAAGCTTCAACCTCTTCCCAGTAATTAGTAAAGATTTACCTGAAAACTTTAGACTTTCTGTTTCCGATGATTTAACAAGAGTAATGAGTAACCCTGCACGAGGGATGAATTCAAAAAATTTTATATTTACCAGCTATGAACGAGGTAACAGATCGTTCCCCGGAGTGAATATTTCCAACACGATTCAACCTGAGGAGTATACTTACTTAACCCGTGATTATTATCCTCGCGATCTTCGTAATTATATGGAAAGGGTTCCTTACTATTCCATTGCTGGGCTATTTGGAACAGAGAAAACTAAATACCTGGCCGAATTATCGCTTGACTATATTAAAGATGATGATAAATATAATTATATTGAATCCACATCAACCATTGGAGATTATCCTTATACAAGTCAGAATGAAAAACAAAATCAAAACAATTATGAGACCATTTACAAAACCGCATCATTGAAGCTATTCATGATAAAAGAAAACTATGCGTTTGGACTCAGCTTTAGTAATTCTAACTACGAATCTGCTGAAACTCAACTGGAAAAAAGTTCGAGAAATGAAATTAATTTTAGCCAAAACAGCCATCTAATAAACATATTTAACAAAGAGAATCAAATTGATGCGGATTTTACTTCATACAACCTGGGCGTAAATTTTAGCTATGCTAATTCTAATACGGATGCCCGTTTTAGTGTGAATGCTCAATTTGTAGATCAAAAAAACAATTCTGCTTATGATTCTTATAGAAAATACAAATTTACCCGACCGGGAAGTGATATGTATGCAGAAAGTAATGACAGCACGGAAACTTTTAGATCTACAAAAACTCACCATAAATTCACGCCAACTTCGATTATTCTGGATTTATATCTCAGGAAAGAAGTGAAGTTATTATCCGATGAAAATAATGAAGTAATATTTGTTCAAGCCAAAGGATTTACATCAAACTCTGATGGGGACGCAAGTATAATATCTGACTTGATTGAATTTAACGCTATGAATCCCGACGTTGTAACAGATACAACTCAATTTTACGAGTCTACAATTGATGACGCTAATAATAGAGGTCTTCTTTTAAACTTAGGTTATTCATTTAATAAGAATTGGCAGGACCTGCAATTATTACTCGGAGCGCAGTTCACCTATACTTTGCATCGAGCAGAATTTTATAACTTCAAAGACTCTCAATTGCTAAAAGCATCAAATAGCACAATGCGGCTGCTTATTCCAATATATTTGTCGTATAATTTTACTCCTCATATATCAATTTTAGGCGGATTAAATACGGGCGCATTTTATTATAACGGTGAGATCGAGCCGGAATATATTTCAGACTTTGTCGACTACACCTACAGCATATTATCGGTCGAGAGAAAGTTGGAAGAGGAGAACTTCTATCTTTCAAAAATGATATATCTTGCAACATCGATAAAACATATTTCAGGAATAAACTTGCAAGTTGGTTTTAATTATGACTTATCGAGATTTGTCAATTGGGATGTTACACTTGCTTATACTTTCTGATTATAAAGATGACATCCTGCGAAAGAAGGATGTCATCTTTCACAAAAGACTTTTTAGATTAAGATATAGATAAAGATTAGGATTAAGAAGATTATTGGGACTCTCTAATAAGCAAGCCTGTTGTGGAAACATACAGATCAAACTTATTCGATCTGTCAACATTGATAAATGTTGCCGACCCGTAATCGGTATCAACAAGCCATGAGAGAAATTCATGTTTCTTACGGAGTGTGTAAGCATTAACCAGTTTGGGCTCGGCAAGTGAAAACAGCGTACGGGGTTTTGTCCGTTCGTCTTCAATATCCATGAATCTTCCCGATACACGGTCCAGTTCATACGCAGTATGTATTCCAAAAATATTCACTATTGATTTCCACTTGAGAATATGCGCATCTACGTAAAGCTCATCGCCATTAAGCTTATACTCTTTCGAACTGCCGTCCGGAAATGTAAAATTAGCCACAAACTGCTGATCACCAAGAGGTGCGACTTCAATTGACGCAGCCAGCTCCTCATGAGTTAAAGCATGGTAACCTTTCATTGAAATACTGATTGATGCCAATAGTAAAGCAATAGCTAGCATTAAAAGAGATACCGTTAAATTTGTTACAATGCCGAATAATACTTTCTTTTTAACGGAAGCGATGAATATCAGGAAAAATACAATACTAAGAATTGCAAATATGATGGATGTAAGTATCAATGCCCAGCTCTATCTTTTTCAATCCGATAATTAAATATAGAAATTGAAGCAACTAATCTCTAATCGCTTGAAAGAATAATTGATCGGTTATCCCTAATTATTATCCAAAACTTTCGATGATTAGTTATAGGTATTAATTGATGATTTCCTAAACGAATTAATTTGCTAATCAAGCGGCAAACTCGTATTTTATAATCGGAATTTTTATTCTGTTTTAATTTTTGGAGAAAATTATGCTGCGAAAAATTATAGATATACAAGAAGAAAAATGTGATGGCTGCGGCAACTGCGTTCCGGCGTGTGCCGAAGGTGCATTACAAATTATAGATGGCAAAGCGCGTTTAATCAGCGATTTATTCTGCGACGGACTTGGCGCTTGCATTGGCGAATGCCCTACGGGCGCAATGACAATAATAGAACGCGAGGCAGAGCCATATGACGAACGCAAAGTTATGGACTACATAGTTAAAGGCGGTCCTAACGTAATTAAAGCTCACCTCGAACATTTGCGTGATCACGAGGAATTTGATTACGTTGTTATTGCGCTTGAGTATCTGCAGGAAAAAGGAATTCCTAATCCGCTTACCGCCAATGGCGAAACGCCTGAAGAAGCTGCTCCTCCTAAGCATCATCATGGTGGCGGATGCCCGGGTTCCAAAACAATGTCGTTCGAAGCTCCGTCTGTTGAGGAAACCGATGAAACAGGCAAACGACCATCGCACCTTACACAGTGGCCTATTCAATTTCACTTAATTTCACCTCAAGCGCCCTATTACAAAAATTCTAATTTGCTGTTAGCTGCTGATTGCTGCGCTTTTGCATATGGCGACTTTCATAAAGATTTTATGAAAGATAGAAGTCTTGCTATTGCATGCCCGAAGCTGGATAGCGACCAGGAAGTATATCTTGAAAAGTTAAAAATGATGATTAATGAATCGAACCTGCAATCAATTACCGTGATGATTATGCAGGTGCCGTGTTGCAGCGGACTAGCTCAATTGGCTCAACAAGCAGTGCAGGAAACTGCATTGAGCATTCCTGTTAATGCTGTAGTTGTTGGAATTAACGGCGAGATATTAAAAGAAGTTGCTATTGCCTGAGGGTTAAATGAGCGAGTTTATAAATAATAGCAAAGTACGGATTGATCAGCTAAAATCTTTGATCTTAAAACTACATAAAAATCAGGATGTAGAAGCTACTCGACAAGAGTTAACAAAATTGATGGGTAGTGTACCTTACGGCGAGGTCGTTCAGGCTGAAGAAGAATTAATTAAAGAGGGTCTTGATAGGGAAGAAGTACTTAAGTTTTGCGATCTGCATACCGAAGCATTAAAAGGAAACCTTGATTCAACTCTATCTAAAAACATCCCTGACGGTCATCCGCTGGATGTAATGATGAAAGAAAACGGAGAAATAAGAAAAGTACTGGATGATATTGAGGCGGTTTTTGAAACAAATTCCAATCGTAAAAGTGATGAGGATTGTAAAGATCTCTTAACCGCATTGAACTCGCATTTTAACAGCTTGATGGATATTGAAAAGCATTACCTGAAAAAAGAAAATTTACTCTTTCCTTACCTTGAGAAATATGACATTACGGGTCCGCCAATGGTTATGTGGGGTAAAGATGATGAAGTGCGAGATCTACTGAAATCCAGCCATCTCTTATTCCGGGAAGAAGCCCAAATAAGTAAAGATGTTTTAGAAGGGTTTATTGAGCTGATATTCAAACCAACTATCAATGCAATTGACGGAATGATTTATAAAGAGAACCAGATTCTAATTCCGATGTCCTTAGATACTTTAACGGAAATAGATTGGTTCAATATATCCGAACAAAGCGAGGAAATCGGCTATTGTCTGTATTATCCTGAACTTAAATGGACTCCCGATGTTTTACCGGAAGAGAGTAACAAAAAAATAAATGACGGCAATATTAGATTATCCACCGGGTCATTCTCAAAAGAAGAACTTGAGTGTATGATTAATAGCCTGCCTTTGGATATTACTTTCGTAGATAAAGAAGATAAGGTGAAATACTTTTCGCATGGAAAAGAAAGAATCTTTCAAAGATCAAAATCAATACTCGGAAGATTAGTTCAATATTGTCATCCGCCATCGAGTGTTCACATAGTTAATCAAATTGTAGATGATTTTAAAACCGGCAAACAAGATTCTGCTAAATTCTGGATTAATATGGGCGGTAAGTTCATTCATATAGCCTATTATGCAGTGAGAAGTAATGAAGGAGAGTACCTGGGAACAGCAGAATTAAGCCAAACCATTGATGAATATCGTAAAATCGATGGTGAAAGAAGAATACTACAATATGATGATTAAACCAAAGGTTTTTTGATGGACAATAAATTATTGGATATAACCCCCAAAACATTAGTCGGAGAAATGTTAGAAGTTTTTCCTCAGCTTGAAGATAAATTAATAGAAATTGCCCCGGTTTTTAAAAAGCTAAAAAATCCTATACTAAGAAAAACGGTTGCAAAAGTAGCCACTCTCAAACAAGCAGCTACCATAGCGGAAATTTCAGTCGGAGATTTAATAAATACGTTGCGAAAAGAAGCAGGTTTAGATCAATTAGAAATTGCAGAAACAGGTGATGCCAGCAAAGAAAGGCCTGCATGGCTAAACCCCGAAAAAATTAAATTCACTTATGATGCTTCAATTGATCTTGAAAATGGAATTCATCCTGCTGCGAAAGTAACAAAAGAAATTTTGCAGCTTGAGAACGAGGATATTTATACACTGGTTACACCATTTATTCCTGCGCCATTAATTAAAATAGTGGAGGAACGCGGATATAATGTTTACTCGGAGAAAATTGATGAAGGAACAGTTAATACATACATTATAAATAAATCGCAGTAGCGAATAGTAAATTAACTTTCATCGAGAAAACCAACTGGAGAAACTCATGAAGCCCGTAACCTTATTTTTAGTATTAACACTATTACTTTTAGCCGGGAGCAGCTTTGCACAAGATTGTATTACCTGCCACTATCAAGTAACTCCCAAAGCCGTATCGGATTGGCAATTAAGCAAACACTCTGATAATGACGTGGATTGCGCAACCTGTCATGGCGATGCTCACACTACATACGAAGATTATGCAAAAGTGGAATTACCAACTTACAAAACCTGCGCTCAATGCCACGATGAGAAAACCGAACAATTTAAAAAAGGTAAACACGCACTTGCCTGGGCGGCAATGAAAGCAATGCCGACTTTACACGCACAGCCTGTTGCATTAACCGACGGTATGAAAGGATGCGGCGGGTGCCATAAGCAGGGCATCAAAACAGAAGAGGAAATTAAGCAGCTAAAAGCGGAAGGCTCCGTATTCGGTCATGCTTCATGCGACGCATGCCATACCCGTCACACGTTTTCTGTTAAAGAAGCACAACAGCCGCAAGCTTGTCAGACCTGCCACCAGGGATTCGATCACCCGCAATGGGAAATGTATTCAGCCTCTAAACATGGTGTGCGCTTTTTGCTAAAACAAAACGGTACTTTGCCCGAAGAAACTCCCGCACCAACTTGCCAGACATGCCATATGCCTAACGGCGATCACGAAGTTAGAACAGCGTGGGGATTTTTAGCAGTCCGTTTACCAATGCCTGAAGATGAACAATGGGCTAAAGACCGGGCAGTTGTATTGCAGGCTCTTGGAGTACTTGATCCCGAAGGCCAGCCTACAGCATTACTGGATGTTGTTAAAGGTGCAGATGTTGCCCGCTTAACACAGGAAGCATGGCAAACGGAACGAGACAAAATGCTGAAAGTATGTAGTGATTGTCATTCAGAAAATTTTGCAAAAGCTGAGCTAGAAAAAGGCGATGATATGATTCGTGAAGCAGACAACTTGATGGCCAAAGCAATAACAACTGTCGCAGGATTGTACAAAGACGGTATAATAGAAAAACCTGATGCCTATCCGCATGCATTTCCATTATTGCTTACATTCCACGATGCACCAACCGTTGTAGAGCAGAAACTATTTGAAATGTTTCTTGAACACCGAATGAGGACATTCCAGGGTACGTTCCACAACAACCCGGACTACGCTTTATGGTACGGATGGAGCGCAATGAAACGAACGCTTACGGAAATAGAAGAATTAGCTTTAGCAATGCGAGCCGGAAAATAGTTTTCTTATACCCCCTTGCCCCACTTAAAGCCGGGTTGATTTGACCCGGCTTTTTTGCTCAGACATCAGATTGTTGCATTTGTCAAAAACCAATACCGGTAAATAAATATATCCTGCTTATTTGGAATAGCCATAGTTGTAGTAAATTGATTAAAAAGGTTTTGTAACCATTTCAAAGAGTTTTTCGTCAATAACTAAACTACCAGTAAATGCGGGGATTACTATGTTTAAAAAATACTTGACAGTAGCTGTAAGAAACCTGCTTAAATACAAATTTTATTCTATTCTCAATATAACAGGCTTGGCGGCTGGAATTGCTACATGCTTGCTAATTTTATTATTCGTACAAGACGAGCTCAGTTACGATAAGTTTCATGAAAATTCGGATAGGATTTACCGAATTGTAGCGGACTTTACATTGGGTGGAAATAGTTTCACCGCTGCTAATGTGGGACCCCCCACAGGTTTTGCAATAGTAAATGATTACCCCGAAGTTGAAAATGCTGTGAGGCTTATGTCGAGCGGAAGCTGGTTTGTTCGATACGGGGAAAATTCTTTCAAAGAGACGGAGGTTATTTATGCAGACTCTACTTTGTTTCGGGTTTTTACACTACCCCTTATAAATGGTGACCCTCAGACCGCTTTGACACGCCCTAATACTATGGTAATCAGTCAAAGAATGGTTGATAAATACTTTGGCAGTGAAGATCCAATAGGCAAAACATTGAGATTAGATGACAGTCGGGATTACCAGGTTACAGGTGTTTACGACAAAATTCCGGGTAACTCGCATTTTCATGCAGAATTCATTCTATCCCTTGCAAGCGTGTCAAGCAGCAGTGAGAATTTTTGGCTTGGAAATATGGGGTACAAAACATACTTGCTTTTAAGAGAGAATGCTGACTACAAAGCACTCGAAGCAAAATTTCCGGATATGATAAAAAAGTACGTCGGCCCGGAAATTCAAAAGTTCCTAGGTACATCCCTCGAAGAATTTGAAGCAGGCGGTGGAAAAACCGGGTATTATTTGCAACCGTTAACTGATATTCATTTACATTCCGATTTATTAGATGAGCTTGAACCTAACAGTGATATTAAGTATGTAATTATATTTTCGGCGATAGCTTTTTTTATACTGATAATTGCCTGTATTAATTTTATGAACTTATCAACTGCTGCATCAGCAGGCCGGGCAAAAGAGGTTGGAATCAAAAAGGTACTTGGTTCCGAGAGAAAATCCCTTATCACCCAGTTCTTAACCGAATCATTAACTACAAGTATTATAGCAACTGTAATATCTTTAATTATAGTAAAGGTAGCGCTGCCCCATTTTAACGATCTGGCGGGAAAAGAATTAGAATTCAATATATTGTCCAACAGTCAAATTTTAATGGGTGTTTTGTTAATAACACTATTTATCGGGCTGCTTGCCGGAAGTTATCCTGCTTTGTTTATTTCCGCATTTAAACCTATAGAGGTGCTAAAAGGTAAATTAAAACTTGGTGCTAAAAGCGGCTTCATGCGGAGTTCGCTGGTCGTTTTCCAGTTTACCGCTTCAATAATAATGATAATATGTACCACGGTTGTATTTAACCAAATCAGCTTTATTCAAAACAAAAAACTGGGCTTTAACAAGGAGCAGGTCCTTATAATAAACGACGCTTTCATTTTGTCCAATCAAATACAGGCATTTAAAAACGCGGTTTTACAAAATCCTGATGTGTTGGCGGGAACGGTATCCGGATACTTACCTACAGAATCCAGCCGGAGTGGAAACGCTATTCTTAGGGGTGGCGTGAAGGACGAAAAAAATTCTATCGTAATGCAGAACTGGAGAGTTGACTACGATTATATAAATACACTAGGCATGGAAATAATAGAAGGGAGAAACTTCTCAAGAGAGTTTGGTAGCGATTCAATGGCGGTAATAATTAATGAGACCGCTGCGAAATTTTTTGGTTGGGAGGATCCCCTGGGAAAGATAGTTGGCCGGTTTACATCTAATGAAACAGCTTCAATAGCCAAATACAATATTATAGGCGTTGTCAAAAATTTTCATTATGAATCGTTAAGAAACTCAATAGGACCTTTATTGTTTTTCTTAAAAAACAGTACGTCTAAAGTCGCTTTCAGAATTAGTACAGCCAATATTAGGCAGTTAATTACATCTGTAAAGGATAAGTGGGACGAGTTTGCCCCTGGACAACCTTTTGATTATTCTTTTATGGATGAAGAATTTAACAACATGTACAATGCTGAGCAGAGGATGGGGGGAATTTACAGCGTGTTCGCTTTTTTAGCAATATTCATCGGCTGCCTGGGATTGTTCGGCTTGGCTGCTTTTACGGCACAGCAAAGAACGAAAGAAATTGGCGTAAGAAAAGTATTGGGTGCGTCGGTAGGCGGGATAGTGCTGCTTTTGTCAAAAGAATTTGTGAAGTTGGTGGTTATCTCGTTTGTAATTGCCGCGCCCATAGCCTATTATTATATGAATAATTGGCTGGGAGATTTTGCATACAGAACGGAGATAGGAACCTTCACTTTGTTAGCAGCAGGCGGGATTGCACTAGCCATAGCATTAGTTACGGTTAGTTATCATGCTATTAAAGTTGCCGTAACCAATCCCGTAAAGTCGCTTCGTTATGAGTAAGTAATTATTACATCACTTAAGTCGGCTCGAAAAATTATCGGGCCGACCGGCATTTTCCCCCTATTTTATATAAAATCCTTTCATTGTTGAAGACACTTTTGAAGAAGATATTAAGCTGTAATTCAGAAGAACCATAATTATAGAATATTGATAAAAATATTTTGCGACCATTTCTGAAGATTCAATTTTAGAAAATATTTTTCTTGACATTGCGTCCTGTTAAATATATCTTAAAACAGAATTTTTATTCTGTTTTAAGATGATCCCTTCGACGAAAATAAAATACGGCATGCTGGCCCTTACCTACCTTGCTAAAAAAACGGATCACGAGGTGGTTTCTTCCAAACAAATCTCGGATGAACTTTGCATTCCGAAAGAAATGGTTTCAAAAATTTTGCAATCCCTGGTTTATAAAGGATTTCTTGGATCAAAGAAGGGAAAAAATGGTGGATTTTACTTGTCTGTTGATCCTTCTAAAACAAATGTTCATGCTGTGTTAACCGCTCTCGGGTATACACGCGGAATTCAATCTTGTTTTCTCGGTTTGAATGGATTGTGTGAAGATAATTATTTATGCAACCTATGCAATGGGTGGGAGAAAATTAATGATGAGTTTGAGAATGTGACAATGAATATGAGTATACGCAAGTTATCGGAATCAAGGTTCGTTCAAAACAGCGACTAAAATTTTTTTATCAAAAATCAGACTTTTTATTCTGATAAAATAATTGCAAACGGAGGTGCAATGGGAAAAGAGACAATAACAATTCTGGTTTGCTCAATTTTATTTACAATTTCTTGCGGCAGCAACGATCAGGGCTCGTCCTCAAATAGTAACCTGGCATTCAAAGAAAAAGTTGCCGAGAAATTCGGGCTAACGATGTTCGAACTCGATAACGGCATTGGCCCAATAAAGCACAAGTTAAACATCCAAGATCAAATTGATGAAATAAAGGCAAAAAGCGGAGGGGAAATATTCACACAAAAGTGTTCACAATGCCACAAACTTGATGAGCGTTACACGGGCCCTGAATTGAGAAATATAACAGAGAAAAGATCACCGGAGTACATTATGAATATGATCTTAAACCCCGAGGAGATGACTAAAAGGCACCCCGAAGCAAAAAAAATGCTGGCTACTTATGCTAACCAGATGACTTTTCAAAATGTTACAAAAGATGATGCAAGAAACTTACTCGAATACTTACGGTGGGTTAAAAATAATTAATAAACAAGAGGGTTTTAACATGAAGAAGAACAAAATTTTAGTAATCGCATCGCTGTTGTTTATTACTTCCGTAATTTTATTCAATTGTGGAGACGGAATGAAAACCGCGAGTTTCGGAAATGCCGCGGAAAAGGTTTATGTTCCCCCAGGTCATTACGATGAATTCTATGTATTTATGTCCGGCGGTTTCAGCGGGCAGGTTACCGTATATGGCTTGCCTTCCGGTAGGTTGTTCAAAACTATTCCGGTGTTTTCGCAATGGCCCGAAACCGGTTACGGTTACACTGAAGAAACAAAACCAATGATGGAAACTTCATTCGGCAATGTACCATGGGACGACGCACACCACCCTGAACTTTCGCAAACAAACGGTGTACCCGACGGCAGGTGGCTTTTTATTAATGCAAACAATACGCCGCGTGTTGCCAGGATCGATTTACACACATTTGAAACATCCGAGATAATTGAAATTCCTAATTCCGCCGGTAATCACGGATCTCCGTTTGTTACAATGAATAATGAGTACGTAATAGCCTCTACGCGTTTCAGCATACCGATACCGCAGCGCGATGTTCCAATTTCTTCGTACAAAGAAAATTTCAAGGGCACGCTTACATTCATTAAAGTTGACCAGGAATCCGGCGCAATGGATATAGCATTTCAAATATTAGTGCCTGGTTTCGACTACGACCTTGCGCATGCGGGTAAAGGTCCTTCACATGGTTGGGCTTTCTTTACATCCTATAACAGCGAGCAGGCAAATTCACTGCTTGAAATAAATGCGTCGAAAAACGACAAGGATTTTATTGCCGCGGTTAACTGGAAAGCTGCTGAAAAGTATTTGAGCGAAGGGAAAGGTAAAAAAGCTAATGTTGAGTATTACAGGAATCATTACAGCGACGATACTCATATGGCAACGGCTGAAAAAAGAACCTCCGTTACAATTCTTACACCGGATGATTGCCCGGGATTAATTTATTACCTGCCGACGCCAAAATCCCCTCACGGAGTTGATGTGGATCCCAGCGGTGAATATATAGTTGCAGGCGGAAAACTGGCAACTGTTATCCCGGTTCATTCTTTTACCAAGATGCAAAGCGCAATTGAAAATAATGAGTTTGAAGGCGAGATAGATGCCATACCGATACTTAAATACGAAGCCGTTAACGCAGGCGAAGTGGAAAACCCGGGATTAGGACCACTGCATACGGAATTCGACGGCAAAGGGTATGCCTATACGTCTGCATTTATTTCCTCCGAAATTGTTAAATGGGAACTGGGTACATGGCAGGTTGTTGACCGCATTCCTACTTATTATTCAATAGGGCATTTAATGATACCCGGCGGCGATAGTAAGCAGCCGTGGGGTAAATATGTTGTAGCGTTAAATAAAATTACAAAGGACAGGTATTTGCCGACCGGGCCTGAGCTCTGTCAATCAGCGCAATTAATTGATATAAGCGGAGACAAAATGCAGCTGTTGCTCGATTTTCCTACTATGGGCGAACCTCACTATGCGCAAGGGATACCTGCCGAAATTCTTATGAAAAACCAGCGAAAAATATTTGAGCTTGAAAAGAATAAACATCCTTACAAAACAGGCAATGAAAGCGAAACAAAAGTTGTAAGAACGGGCAACGAAGTACGCATTTATATGACCGCTACAAGAACACACTTTAAGCCTGATAATATCGAAGGTATTAAAGTTGGCGATAAAGTTTATTTCCATATAACAAACCTTGAACAGGATTGGGATTTACCGCATGGGTTTGCGGTAAAAGGCGCTCTTACGGCAGAACTTTTAATAATGCCAGGTCAAACTGAAACATTAACTTGGGAGCCAAAAAAACCGGGAGTATATCCCTTCTACTGTACCGACTTCTGTTCGGCGTTACACCAGGAAATGCAGGGTTATATACGCGTTTCGGAAAAAAACGCGAAAGTTGAGCTATCCTACAACTAGTAAAATAGTGGAGATAATTTTTCCGTGCGGGATGAATTCCCGCATAGAAATTTTGGGCGACCTTTGTTGAATGAACCGAAAGGAAACGTTAAAGATGAAAGGCAAGTTGAACAAGCGCGAAAGTATTTTGGTTATTGTTGCCTCATTGATTCTGCTAGGAGCTTTTTTCTTCCCGATTTGGCGTATTGATCTTAAAGCTCCGCAATACCCCGAAGGAATTGGAATGCGTATTTGGGTTGATCAGATTACGGGCGCACACGAACACGATCTTCACAACATAAACAAGCTGAATCATTACATTGGCATGAAACCTATTGTGCCCGAAGCCATACCGGAGCTTTCAATTATGCCTTATCTAGTAACATTTTTTATTCTTATGGGCTTAACCGCAGCAGTACTAAAAAACAAGAAATTATTGTTAGGCTGGGTTGCAATAATAATAGTTACGTTAGCAATAGGTCTGTACGATTACTACTTGTGGGGATATGATTACGGACATAACCTGAGTTCCGACGCACCGATTAAAATTCCGGGTATGACATACCAGCCGCCGTTAATAGGTTCAAAGCAGTTGTTAAATATCGAATCCTATTCATTTCCTTCAACAGGTAGTTTTATTATCGGAATATCTTTGTTAATAGGAATTTATGTCCTAGCAGCAAATAGAAGAAATGCAAAGGCGCAAACATGAAGATTATAAAATTTCTAACGGTTGGTTTTACGTTGGTAATTTTGGGATGTTCACGCTCTCCTCAGCCGATTATTTACGGGCAGGACGGCTGCGTAAATTGCCTGATGATAATAACCGACCCCAGGTACGGAGCCGAACTGATAACCGGTAAAGGAAAAGTATACAAGTTCGATTCCATAGAATGTCTTGCCGACTACTCGAAAAAGATCGACGGCAAAAATATTTCTTCTATGTGGGTTACCGATTTTACCGATAGGGAAAACTTTGTAAGCGTTCAAAAGGCCTTTTTTATTAAGAGCAACGAGTTAAGAAGCCCAATGGGATTGAACTTAACCGCATTTTCAAATGAGAAAGATCTGATGAAGTCAATAAAAAAGTATAGCGGTCGATCCTTAACGTGGGAACAACTAACAAATTATGTCCGGGTAAGCTGGGGTGAATAGAATAAGCGCATATATTGTATTTAGTTTTTTAGTTACACTCGCAAGTTCGGATACTGTGATCAGCAAGTCGATTAATATTGGCGCAAACTTCGAGTACAAAGAAGTATCAACAGCTCTCCAAATCGTCGACCGGTTCGATACCATTAATGTTCACCCGGGGAAATATTTGTTGAATAACTTTTTGATAAGCAAACCGGTTGTCTTAAAGGGCATAGGTAAACCGGTTTTTGACGGAAGCGGCAAAAATCAAATATTGTTGATCCGATCCGACTCTGTTACTATTGAAGGAATAACATTTCAAAATGCCGGGATAAGTTTTATTAATGATAATGCTGCGGTAAAACTTGATTCGGTTAAACATTGTAAAGTAATCAACAATATATTCAAGAATAATTTTTTTGCCGTATACCTGGCCGAAACATCCAATACAAAAATTTCAGGCAACACAATTTCCGCTTCGAGCAAGAGAGAAACCTATTCGGGAAACGGGATTCATCTATGGTACTGCAAAAATATTTTGATTGAAAACAATTCGATTAGGGGACACCGCGACGGTATTTACTTCGAATTTGTAAAAGAGAGTGTAATTAAAAATAACATAAGCCAGGGAAACTTGAGATACGGTTTGCATTTTATGTTTTCGGATAAATGCAGTTACTATGGCAATACATTTAAACATAACGGAGCGGGCGTTGCGGTTATGTTTACTAATAATGTTCAAATGTACAACAACAAATTTATTGAAAACTGGGGAAGCGCGTCATACGGTATCTTACTTAAAGAGATATCGGACAGCAATATTCGAAATAATTTATTTTACAAAAACTCCAGCGGTATTTACCTTGAGGGTTGCAATAGAATTAGCATTTTTTATAATGATTTCATTGAAAACGGCTGGGCTGTTAGGCTTATGGCAAACTCAATGGATAATAAGTTCGAACGCAACAACTTTATAGGAAATTCTTTCGATGTAACAACGAATAACATAAAAAACTACAACGTATTCAAAAATAACTACTGGGCTGAGTATAAGGGTTATGATTTAAACAGGGACGGTTTCGGTGATATCCCCTACAGGCCGGTAAAACTATTTTCTTTAATAGTAGAACAAAACAGACCGTCATTAATTTTAATGAGAAGTTTATTTGTCGAATTAATCAATTTTGCCGAAAGAGCTTTTCCCGTATTTACACCGGAAACTTTGATTGATGAGAGTCCAATTATGAAAAAGATTAAACATGATAAAGCTAGCCAAACTGCAAAAGAATTTTGGGCATTTGAAAGCGCTCAATGAAATTGAGCTTGCAATTAAGCCGGAAACCATAACCTATATTGCAGGACCAAACGGATCAGGCAAAACTACTTTGATTAAGGCAATTCTTGGATTAGTTAAACCTGATGCGGGTGAAATATTTGTAGATAATATTAAACTGAACGGCGATTGCAATTACCGTTCGAAAATCGGTTATATGCCGCAGGCTCCTAGCTTTCCGGAAAACCTTACCGTAAAAGAAGTTTTTGAAATGCTGAAGGACATTCGCGCTAAGCATTCAGACCTTGACGATCAATTAGTACATTCGTTCGGGTTAGAGAAAGAAAAGAATAAGAGACTTAAGAATTTGTCCGGCGGTACTAAACAAAAGGTCAACGCTGCAATTGCTTTTTTATTCAACCCGCAAATATTAATACTTGACGAGCCAACTTCCGGGCTTGACCCGGCATCAAGCAGCATATTAAAAGATAAAATTAAAGAGGAACGCGCAAAGGGTAAAACCATTATACTTACTTCTCATATTCTTAGCGAATTGGAAGAACTTGCCGAAAATGTAATTTTACTCATAGAAGGAAAAGTATGCTTTAACGGCTCGTTAATTTCATTAATTGACAAAACCGAAAAGAAAAATCTTGAACGGGCAATTGCATCTTTAATGAGCGAGGCTGCCGCATGAAGGAACTGCTGAAGATAAGTAAGTATCAGCTAAACGATGTTAGACGAAGTAAATGGATAATTATCTATACGTTGTTTTTCTTTGCGGTGACATACGGTTTAATAAACTTCACAAAAGAACCTTCAAAGGTTCTAATTACTTTGTTAAATGTAATTCTCATAATCATTCCGTTGGTTAGTATTATTTTCGGCACTGTTTATTTATACAACAACAAAAACAATATTACGTTTTTATCCGCGCAACCTTTAAAACGAGAAGTCCTTTTTGCAGGAATGTATATCGGCTTAGTATTGCCTTTGGTTGCTAGTTTTATTGTTGGAGCAGGTTTACCTATAATTATATACATACCTCTTTTCATTGAATATAGCGGTATACTTATTCTTTTATTGTTTGCAGGAATAATGCTCACATTAATTTTCGGATGTCTCGCATTTTATGTATCAATTAAAAACGAGGATAAGTTAAAAGGTTTTGGTCTGTCTATTTTTGTTTGGTTGTTGCTATCGGTATTATACGATGGTTTAGTAATGTTTATTATGTATAATTTCAGCGAATACCCGCTTGAAGAAACTTCTATTGCTTTAAGTCTATTGAATCCAATTGATTTAGCCCGTATTACGCTGATATTAAAATTTGACATTTCCGCATTGATGGGTTATACGGGAGCGGTGTTTAACAATTTCTTCGGAGGTTCATGGGGAATATATATATCAAGCGTATCAATGCTGTTTTGGATAATAGTGCCTATGTATTTCGCGCTGCGAAATTTTCGGAAAAAAGACTTTTAATATTGTTTAACTTAAAAAAAAAGTAGCGTAGTCTAATGCTTAATAACGATAAATTTTACGATCAGTTGTCCTCAATATATGACAGTATGATTAATTTCGATAATGCGGTTTTCAAAAAACAAAAATATCTCAACTTGCTATTAGATCAGAGGACGGGAAGCGCCGCAGATCTTGGATGCGGCAGTGGGGCAGATTCAGTTGCACTAACCAACCTTGGATTTTCCGTGGCTGCCTTTGAACCTTCTTCGGAAATGATTAAACAAGCAAAGAACAATTTTGTCTCTCGGAATGTTAACGTAGAAATTTATCAAAACAAAATAGCCGACATTAACAAATTGCTTCACAATTCTTTTGACGTGGTTATTTCACTCGGTAATGCTTTCGCAAATATTAATTGCAACGAAATAGAAGATTCGGTCAAAAAAACTTTCGATCTGTTAAAAGATGAGGGCAAAGTTATCATTCAACTATTGAATTATGATAAGGTCCTGAAACGGAAAGAACGTATTGTGAATATAACAACTAGCGGAAAACAACTATTTATTCGTTTTTATGATTTTGCAGACGATAAGTTGTTTTTTAATATACTTTCGTTTGATAAAACCGATTATTCCAAAAGGAAGCTAATAACAACAGAAATATTTCCTCATAAAAAATCGATAATTGAAAAGTATTTTATAGAAAGCAAATTTTCCAAGATAGAATTCTTCAGCGATTTGGAGATGAATAAGTTTGATGAAGCGGAATCGAATGATCTAGTAGTGATCGCAGAGAAGTAATTCATCTATTTCTGTTCTTACTTTATTTCACTCTTTTCATTTTTACCAAGTGTCATGTCAACTATAATGTATCGTAAAATCTAAGAAGATTGTCATTTCGAAGAAGCGTTCTTTGCGACTGAGAAATCTCTATATAAATGGGTTTAAGATTTCTCATCCTGCCAAACAACTAAAGGATGCGTGTCGGTAGATTGTGTTTTCATAACAATAAAATATAGTGAAATCTCGTCAAGATGAAAAAACTTTGAGTTAACTTTGGGCTAAGCAATGTAGCTTAGTAAGTGGTATTGTAGTTGAACAAGCAGCAAATATCCGGTTACAATATCTTCTTCCCCATATTAAAACGTTTGCGATCATTTGGATCAAGATACAACTTTCGTAAGCGAATTGATTTTGGGGTTACTTCCACCATCTCGTCATCAGCAATATATTCAAGCGCTTCTTCCAAAGTAAACTTGATAGGCGGTGCAATCTTAGCCGCTTTGTCGGCGCCTGCAGCTCGCATGTTCGTGAGTTTCTTACCACGCTGAACATTTACTTCGAGATCGGTTTCTTTACTGTTTTCTCCAACTACCTGTCCCTTGTAAACAACGTCGCCCGGCTCAATAAAAAACTTTCCCCTATCCTGCAGGGAATCTATTGCATAAGCTGTTGAGGCGCCGTCGGCCATTGAAACCAATGCACCGTTTTTGGCTTTTCCAATTGAACCCTTAAAATATTCGTACTGGTAAAACCTGTGATGCATAATGCCTTCACCTGCTGTAGTAGTCAAAATCCGTGTTCGTAAACCCATAATACCGCGCGAAGGAATATGGAATTCAATCTTTTGCATACTTCCTTTGTTTTCCATTTTTGTCATTTCACCTTTTCGCTGCCCAACAAGTTCTATAACTTTGCCGGCGTGTTGTTCAGGTACGTCAACCACAAGCACTTCAATCGGCTCGGCTTTCTTTCCGTCAATTTCTTTGTAGATAACTTTCGGTTCACGTATCTGGAGCTCATATCCTTCACGGCGCATGTTTTCAATTAATATCGAAAGATGCAGTATTCCTCTGCCCGAAACTTTGTACGAATCAGGCGAGTTTGTTTCTTCGACGCGAAGTGCAACATTGCTTTCCAACTCTTTGTGCAAACGATCGTGAAGGTGTCTTGAAGTAACATACTTACCTTCTTTGCCATAGAACGGTGAGTTGTTAACCGTAAAGGTCATGCTTATTGTTGGTTCATCAATAGCAATGATTGGCAGGGGTTCGGGATTTTCTGAATCAGCAATTGTATCACCAATGTCGATATCCTCTACTCCAACAAGCGCACAAATATCACCGCACTTTACTACATCCACTTCTGTTCTGTTCAAGCCGTCAAATACAAACAGTTGCTTTATAGCGCCATCGTGAATCTCGCCGTTGCGTTTGATGATACTTAGCTTATCATTCTTGTTTAGCGTTCCGCGGAATACTCTGCCGATCCCGATTCTGCCGACATAGTCGCTATAGTCCAAAGTAGTAACCTGGAACTGCACATCGCCTTCTTCGAAATTAGGGGTGGGCAAATCTGAAATAATCGTATCAAGCAAGGGATTAAGGTTAACATGTTCGTCATTCAGTTCTTTAATCGCCCAACCATCGCGTCCGCTTGCATAAACAACCGGGAAATCCAACTGATCTTCGTCTGCATCAAGTTCAATAAACAAATCATAAATCTCGTCCAGCACTTCTTCGGGCCTGTTATCCGGTCTATCAACCTTGTTGATTACAATGACAGGTTTCAGATGAAGATGTAAAGCTTTTTCCAAAACGAACCGTGTCTGCGGCATCGGTCCTTCAAACGAATCCACAAGTAGAAGAACTCCGTCAGCCATTTTAAGAACCCGTTCTACCTCGCCGCCAAAGTCGGCATGCCCGGGTGTATCAATTAAGTTTATTTTATAATTCTTGTATGGTATGCTGATATTCTTAGATAAAATAGTTATTCCGCGTTCCCTTTCCAGATCGTTGGAATCGAGAAAACGTTCCTGCACAACCTGGTTCTCACGAAATACTTCGCATTGCTTAAGTACTTGATCAACCAATGTAGTCTTACCATGATCAACATGTGCAATAATTGCTATGTTGCGTATTTCTTTCACCTTGTCTCCAGTCATAAAAAAATTAACTGCGCAAGAAAGGGAAAAGATTACAGGTAAGCAAATTAATTTAATGCTAATTAATGAGTGTGAAATTTACTGCCTTCTTCTCGACACCGTTAACGATAATCATCAGTAAATGTTTACCGGGATAATGTTTACGAATAGTTAAGTCTTTGAACGATAATTTCTTTTTATAACTTTTCACTTCGCCGGGCTGTAACTCTACTTCCGATATTTTAAATATCTTTTGAGAAATTCCGCCTGATGCATTTACATAATGAACTTTGTATTCCAAACGCAGCTTTTGAGCTTTCTTTTCTTTAAGCTTAACGTCGAAAGAAAAGTTGGTGATGCTGCCTATTTTTACTTTGCTCTCATCCATTTTTAACCTGGTAACCTCTGAAGCAACGGATTTGGAAACACCGAATAATTTAAGCGCTTCTTTGTTACCTTTTTTAAGTAATGTTCTGCAAGCATGTTTAACAATCCAATCCGTTTCTTTTGTTTTGCCGTACCATTCCTTTGCAATCTTTAATACCAGTTCGGGATGATCTTTTGAGATGTCATTCAAATTATTAGCAACGCTTTTGCGGACATATTCGGATTCATCGTTCTTCAGGTTTTCGAGAATGAGCAAAACCGGTGCGGGATCTTTTTTAAATTCCGGCAATCCCATTGCCCAAGGTAGTCTTGGGCGGCAGCCTTCGCTGGATAACCGGCGAACATGATGATTTTTACTTTTCGACCACTTCAACATTTGCTTCATCATTTTATCGGGATACTTTATGATGAAAGGTCGAACCGCAAACTCTGAACTTGACTTTTTTGTAAACTGCTCCAGCGCTTGGATAGATTCTTTAAAATTGTCCAGTCCATAGACTTCAACATAATCAGCGAACATTATTGAAGTAAATCCTTCAAAGTCATCCGCGACTTGTCTTAAAATTTTTAATGAATCAACATATTCCATGTTGAACGTTTCAGATAACGAATTTGTTATGTGTCTCATTCGGTCTTTTAACTCGCGCTCTTCCCATTCATTGTCGAACACAGTCTTCATTAATTTTTTCTTATCAAATTTTTTATGAATGACGCTTATTGAATCAGCAAGCTCTTCTACTAATTTTTCGTTGAAATAATTTTTGAACGGTTCTGCCATTTACTTCTCTATTTGTTTTTGTAATAATTTTTTAGTCTCCTCAGGCACATCATCCCAATGAACCCCCGTTATTGCGCCTTCTAATGAATAGAGGTAATAACATACCGGTAAAGTTTTATCGGGATGATTTGCTTTCATTTCTTTATACGCTTCTGCCGGACCAACCTGCTCTAACTCGGCTTTTGTATAAACACCAATTTCATTCAATCGTTTTTCTACTGTATTACCAATATTTTTCAGCTCCGAAAGCTTTATGTTTTTTCGTGTCTTCATGCATTTACCCCTCTTTACTGAATCGACCTAAGTAAAATAAGCCGTCCGGTAAATATAATTAACTGGACTATTGTTAGTCATATAATTTGTTTGTTACAAAATCGATCCCAATTCCATTCGGGTCAACTATAGCAAAATGCCTGTCACCCCATTGTTCCTTTCGAATTTCAACTTCTATAGGAATATCTTTAGATTTTATTTCTTCATAAATTCTGTCAACGTTTTCAACTTCTACAGTAATGAACACTCCTCTACCGGCGAACTCAGATTGGAATATAGCTTGCTGCGAAGGATGGTCTGGTAACATAAAAGCAATATTGCTTTTGCCCCCTGGCGTTGACAATAATAAGAACCACTCGCTTTCAAATACAATTTCAAAACCAAGTTTATCTATATAGAATTTTCTTGTTTCAGAAAGTTTACTTGTAATTATTCCTGCATTCATCTTCATTATTTTATCCTTTCGATTGGTTTTAGTTGATAAAAATATTTCATTTCGTTCACGGTTTCTTTGAACTCTGTCAGTTCCTTTGATACTTCGAATTGTTCGTGGGCATTGTCGGCTTGCTGTTTGGAATGCCAGGCAAATTTATCGATGTAAGTATTATTACTAATTACCGACTTGAATGATTCGATAAAAACAAGTCCCTCGGCCTCATCAAATACTTTATTATAAAAAGTTTTTTTAGCATAAAGAAATTCACCATGATTGTTCTCATCAGTATTGTAAACGTTTAATTCAACGATTGAATAGTCATCAATATCGCTTGCTCGCCTTTCTTCAATCATTATTGTGTTTTCAAAAAGTAACACTTGTTCCATTGGTTCGAGTAAAAGTTTACACTCTGGATTTGTTTGAAGTTCATTATCCGCAGCCTGAACATCGCTTAAAGAATCCCAAATTGCATGATCAAGTACGAGATTCTTGTTATTAACATCCTGAAATGTAAAAAGCGCGTTGAAACCCTTTAGTGATTCCACAAACTGCTGAAATTCCGGATAGCTCCGAATGTATTTATTATATTGGCTGTGTTTTATGCTAAAGAGGGCAAATTCATATATCTTTTCAGTTGTAGTCATTATTTCACTCCTTTCGATTTTGTGTTACTCAAATCTAACCCGCGGGAGTGACAACCCTATGTCAGCAGGATTTTAAGAAAATTTTTATTTGTAATGTGAGTAAAGTTCTGCCACGAGTTTTTTGCAGATATCCTTTAATTCATTCGGAGAGACAACTGTAACCGTATTCCCGAACATCAGCAGCCAGCGAGCGAAAAATTCGAGACCAGCGCTCATAAACGACATTGTTGTTGATTGTTTTTCTTTTTCTTCATCAACAAACCCGTAATAGTACTTTTGCTCATGAACCAGTTTAGCAGTTTCGTTAGAGAACATTACTTTAATATGGTGAAGATCGTATTCCAATGTAACCGATTGTATATAGTCTTCAAGAGACTTATGATCAATTATTGTAAACCTTTCTTCGAATTGGGTCAAATTAATAATACGTTCAACCCGGAAATCACGGTAATCTTTTCTTAACCTGCAATAAGCAATTAAATGCCATACATTACTATAAAAATATAGTCCGATCGGTTCAACATATCGTTCGTTTGTTTCTTCAGAATAATGAGAGTAATACATTATTCGCAATATTTTCCGCTCAGTAATTGCCTTTTGAATCTTAGCCAGAAATCCGCCGGAATTTTTACGCCTGAAATTCTGGGACACTTTAATATTTGATTCGAGCAATTCAAGGTTATCTTTACCGGAAGTTCGCAGTACGGATTTAATTTTGTCAAGCGCCGAAGTAAACTCTTTAGTAACGGACTCGTCGGACATCTGTTCAATCAATTTAGCGCCAAGCAGCAGTGCATTTGCTTCCTCGTCGGTAAACATTATCGGCGGTAGAAAGAAACCTTTGGGTAAATAGTAACCGATTCCGGCTTCCGAGCCAATAGGGACACCGGCTTCTTCCAATGCGCGTATGTCACGATATACGGTTCTTAAGCTGATGTCGTATCTATCGGCAATTTCGCGTGCTTTAACAACCCGTTTTGTTTGAAGCTGAATCAATATTGCTGTAAGGCGATCTATTCTATTCATTTTCTCTTTTTCTATTTACTCCAAATATTTTTGCCACCAAGGCTCGAAGACACGAAGAAGTTTTGCTAAAAAACTAATATGATTATTCTTTTCATATTAAAAAAAATGCCAGTCAAATGTCACTATGAAGATTCAAGTATAATATTGTTTTTATTACTTTTTTCTTTGAGTCTTTGGGACTTTGTGGCTAGCTTTTCATTCCCAAAAATAACTGAAAGGATACTGATGAAAAAGTTAAATCTAATTTCGTGGAATGTGAATGGTATCCGTGCCGTAGCAAGGAAAGGATTTCTTGAATGGTTTGCTAAGGAGAGCCCGGACATTCTTTGTTTGCAGGAAACCAAGGCCTGGCGCGAACAGCTTGACGATAGTTTTACAAACATAGACGGTTACACTTCATATTTTTCGGAAGCATCTAAGAAAGGTTATAGTGGAACAGCAATATATACAAAAGAGCAGCCCAAGAAAGTTACTCATGGAATCGGTATTGACGAATTCGACAGCGAAGGCCGTTTCGTAATTGCCGAGTATAAGGAATTTTTGCTCTTTAACATTTATTTCCCAAATGGTAAACGCGATAAAGAACGTTTGCAGTATAAAATGGATTTTTATGAAGCATTCCAAAAGCATGCTGTTGAACTCAAAAAGAAAGGAAAGAAAATAGTTGTTTGCGGTGACGTAAATACCGCCCACAAAGAAATCGATTTAGCCCGTCCAAAAGAGAATCGTAAGACATCAGGATTTCTCCCGGAAGAGTGCGCCTGGATTGATCGTTTTCTTGCCGATGGTTTTATCGATACGTTACGCGTGTTTAACCAAAATCCGGAAGTATATACTTGGTGGGATATGGTAACGCGGGCTCGTGAACGGAACGTGGGCTGGCGTATAGATTATTTTTATATATCGTCTAATATTAAAAAGAATTTAACCAATGCTTTCGTTATGCAGGATGTTATTGGTTCGGACCATTGTCCTTTAGGCATAGAGTTGGAATTCTAGAAGTGAATATGAGTAATGAATCGTTTCAAAATTATCCCTTACGTATTTGTCACTATCCTGGTTTTTATGCAAATGAGTTATACACAAACGGTTGATTCGGCTGATATTGTTTTCACGAACATCAGCCTGGAAATTCACGGTAAAGTAATTCCTTCAATATTTGCTGCGCCAAAAGCTTCCAATCAAGACAAGCTGGTTTTCCTTTTACATGGTTTTGCATCAAACAAAGAATCGAATACCAGCGAAATTAAAAAGCTGGCTGAGGCAGGGTACAATGTTCTGGCATTCGATGCACCACATCATGGACAACGCGACAACACAAAACTTAACGAAATCCAAAATGGAGACGGAAATGGTTTTGTTCCGTTTATGCTGGATGTTGTAATTGAACAGTCGGAAGAAGTATCGGGTATTATTGATCATTACATTGAAGAGGGCTACAAAGATTTTGCAGCAGTGGGGGTTTCAATGGGAGGAATCTCGACATATCACATTCCAACAGTTGAACCGCGCATCAATCATATTGTCCCGGTTCTCGGCTCACCAGATTGGAGGATGTTCGGCGATAGTTTAGCAGAAAGATATAAGTCCATTAATCCTGCTGAAATGAATGAAAAGTATGAAAACGTAAAAGTTCTTTCAATAAATGCCGGCAAGGACGTTAACGTACCTTCATCTTATTCGGAGCATTTTATAGCCGAACTGCAAAATAGATATGATAGCAACAATTACACATACATTTTTTACCCTGAATCCGAACATTTTATGAGAGGTGAAGATTGGGAAGATTTATGGATTAAAGTAATAAAATGGTTGGATAAAAATTTTTAAGAGAGCAGACAATGACAAATAAGTTTTTCTACACTGAAATATCAATCGAAGTTAAGACTTATGACATAGATGCAATTGGTCATGTAAGTAATATAGTTTATATCCGCTGGCTGGAAGATGCAAGGTTAGCAGCATTAGGAAAGTATTTACCTCTCGATAAACTACTGGGAAATAATATCTCTCCCGTACTGGTAAAAACTGAAATTGAATATAAACGACCAATTAAACTTTTTGACGACGTTAAACTCTCAGCTTACATTAGTAAAGTTAAGGGTATCAGAATGATCATAGATTTTATTATCAACGTAAATGACGAGACAATGGCAATTGCAAAACAGACCGGTATTTTTGTAAATACTAATTCAGGCCGGCCGGTTAAACCTCCCGCAGATTTTCTTAAACAATGGAATGAATTTAATACGCAATAATTCATTCTAATTCATTTAGATTATTACCGCTGCTAAAACTATTAGATTATATTTGCAATAAATATTCACTCCTCTCGTCTTAAAGTTTTCAAACACATTTTTAGGTGAGATTTTTTATATGTCCAAAAATGAAAAAGGAAAGCCAAAGGTAACTATTGCCAAGGCCTTTAAAGAATTTGTATGGCCTCGTAAATACTTAATTCTACTTGGTCTGGTATTAATTATTATAAGCCGGCTTGCGGGATTAGTTCTGCCCGGCGCAGGTAAATATCTGATAGACGATGTGATCGTAAATAAAGATATGCCAATGCTGTATACATTGTTATGGGTTGTGGGATTGTCGATTCTTGTGCAGGCAATTACTTCATTTATTTTGACAAGGTTGCTAAGCGTAGAAGCGCAACATTTGATTTCAAAACTTCGGACTAAAGTACAGCGAAAAGTGCTTTCACTCCCAATTAGATATTTTGATAATACAAAATCGGGAGAGTTAGTCTCTCGAATTATGACGGATGTTGAAGGGGTACGTAATTTAATTGGTACGGGACTTGTCCAGCTATTCGGCGGGACGTTAACAGCCGTTATTTCATTATTCTTATTGATAAATATAAACGCATTAATGACCCTTTATGTTCTTGTACCGGTGAGCGTTTTCGGTATCGTTGCGCTTAAAGCTTTCGGCTACATTCGCCCAATCTTCAGAAAGCGTGGTGAGATTAATGCTGATGTTACCGGCAGGCTTACGGAAACGCTGAACGGTGTGCGGGTGATAAAAG
>JANQLA010000488.1 GCA_028280855.1 Melioribacteraceae bacterium | reverse complement strand
CCGAATCTTACGCAATCTGTAAGTCCGATATGCTTATTAAAGGACAGAATCCGGCAAACATAAAATTTGGCAACAGTTTCAGTCAAGATGGGCTTGAAGATGAGAAGTTTGATTATATGCTTAGTAATCCTCCATTTGGAGTTGACTGGAAGAAAGCACAAAAGTTTATAAAAGATGAATATGCAAATAAGGGTTACGCCGGAAGGTTTGGCGCTGGGCTTCCATCAATAAGCGACGGCTCTTTACTTTTTTTGCAGCATATGATTAGCAAAATGAAACAAACTTCAGAGGGCAGCAGACTCGCTATAGTTTTCAACGGTTCTCCTCTTTTTAGCGGCGGTGCCGGAAGTGGACCAAGCGAGATACGCAAATGGATTATTGAAAACGACATGCTGGAAGCAATTATCGCGATGCCAGATCAGCTTTTTTATAATACCGGTATTGCAACATACATTTGGATTGTTACCAATAGAAAAGTAGCCAAACGAAAAGGCAAAGTACAGCTTATAAATGCAAGCGGAAACGATTGGGAAAAAGGAGACAAAGACAATCCGTTTTATATTAAGATGATGCGTAGTCTTGGCAATAAAAGAAAAGAAATCGGAGATGCTAAAAACAGTAAGCCCGATCAGATCAAAACAATAACTGAAATTTATGAGAATTTTGAGGAAGGTGAATATTGCAAAATTTTTGATAACGAAGATTTCGGATATACTCGTATTACAGTTGATAGACCAAAGAGAAATGATAAAGGCGAAATTGAAACCGATAAAAAAGGCAAATCTCTTCCAGATTCAGATTTGAGAGATTATGAAAATATACCACTTAAAGAAAATGTTGAAGAATATCTTAATAGAGAAGTTTTGCCACATTTACCCGATGCCTGGATTGACAACAGCAAAACAAAAACCGGTTATGAAATAAACTTTACCAAATATTTTTACAAATACAAACCGCTCCGCAGTCTTAAAGATATTCGTAAAGATATTTTGAAGCTTGAAGAAGAAACCTTAGAAGGAATAAAGGATATAATTGAATAATGGCTCTTCCAATAAATATTAAAGAATTACTAAACGGGAAAACAGTTGAATGGGAAAGAATCGAATTCCGTGAAGGATGGGATCCGGGAAGAACTTTGAGAACAATTTGTGCTTTTGCAAATGATTTTAATAATTGGGGCGGTGGTTATATTATTTTGGGAGTGGCTGAAAATGACGGACAGCCGGTATTACCACCTGCCGGATTACAGCTAAATCAAATTGATCCCATCCAGCAAGAATTAAATCAGATTTGCAGAAGAATATCTCCTAATTATTTTCCTATAGTGGAACCGGTTGATTACCAAAATAAAAAACTACTTATACTTTGGTGCCCGGGTGGAAGTAACCGCCCCTATAAATCACCGGAATCTTTAGGACAAAATCCACGCTATTTTCAATATATAAGAAGATACTCTTCAACTGTTCAGCCTACAAGGGATGAAGAACGTGAATTATTATCTATGGCTAATCAAATTCCTTTTGATGACCAGGTTAATCAGAATAAACGTTTGACAGATTTTGACTTATCGGCTATTAAAATTTATTTAAATGATGTCGGCAGCGATCTGGAAAATGAAATTGGGAATTTGCATATAAACGATATTACAAGGAGAATGAATATTGCCGAAGGAAGTGATGAAAATCTGCTGCCTAAAAATGTTGGACTTCTTTTTTTCGCGAAACATCCGCAAGAAATATTTCCTTCCGCAAAAATTGAAATTGTTACTTTTCAAGATGAGGCAGGTTCTAACTACACTGAAAAAATTTTTACGGGCGGATTACATCGCCAGTTAAAAGGCGCCCTTGATTATTTAAAGGATGTTGTTATAAAAGAAAATATCGTAAAAAGCCCGGCAAAAGCTGAAGCAAATAGAAATTTTAATTATCCTTATGACGCACTTGAAGAAGCTCTTTGCAATGCGGTTTACCACAGAGGTTATGATTTTGATTCCACAATTGAAGTCCGTATCTATCCTTCAAAAATTGATATAATAAGTTTTCCCGGCCCTTTGCCCCCTCTTAACAAAGAGAAACTTAAAAATAACCAGTTTGATGTCCGTAAATATAGAAATAGAAGAATAGGTGAATTTTTAAAAGAATTGCGGCTTACCGAAGGCAGAGCTACCGGGATCCCTACAATATTAAATTCGCTTAAAAAGAATGGTTCGCCAAAACCGGTTTTTGAAACAGATAATGATAGAACCTACTTTAAGACAAGCATTAAAGTACATCCGGAATTTTTACCAATTAAGGACCAGGTTGGGACTAGGTTGGGACTAAGTTGGGACCAAGTTGGGACTAAGTCGGAACTAAGTCGGGATGAAGTTGAAAAGCTTATTGAAATTTGCGTAGAACCGGCAAAAATTAAGGAAATTATGAAAGAATTTGAGTGGAGCAATAGAACAAAATTTAAAAATAAATACATAAACCCTCTTTTGGATTTAGATATATTGGAAATGACATTACCCGATAAACCTAATAGTCCGAACCAAAAATATAGAATTACGGAAAAAGGTAAAAAACTGCTGGAAGCTTCTGAATGAAAAAATACCCCAAATACAAACCAAGCGGCGTTGAGTGGATTGGCGAAATTCCGGAAGAGTGGGGTCTAAAAAAAATAAAACATTTGTGTTATGTTAAAGGACGAGTTGGATGGAAGGGATTAAAAGCCAGTGAGTTTTTAATTAAAGGTTATTCATACTTAGTAACCGGAACCGATTTTAAAGAAGGGTCAATAGATTGGGAAAATTGCTACCAGATTGATGAAGAGAGGTATCTTGAAGATCCATACATTCAGTTAAGAAATGACGACTTACTTATTACTAAAGATGGTACAATTGGAAAACTTGCGATAGTTGAAGGCTTGGATAAACCCGCTTGTCTCAATAGCGGAATATTTGTAGTGCGGTCATTAAAAGATAATTTCTCAACACGTTTTTTGTTTTGGATATTGAGTTCAGAAGTATTTAGAAGTTATAATAATTACACTTCTTTCGGATCAACAATACAACATCTTTATCAGAATGTTTTTGTTGAGTTTAATTTTTGTGTTCCCCAAAAACAAGAACAAACCACAATAGCCAACTACCTTGATGACAAAACGTCAACGATTGATTTGCTAATTGAGAAAAAGAAAAAACTGATTGAGCTCCTTAAGGAAGAAAGCAAGGCAATTATTAACCAAGCCGTTACACGCGGAATAGATCCCAACGTAAAACTAAAACCCAGCGGAATTGAATGGCTCGGGGATATACCTGAACATTGGGAAGTGAAGAAGTTGAAGTATTTAATAGATTCTGTTAAAGGTGGTGGAACACCCTCGACTGACAAAAAAGACTACTGGAATGGAAATATTCCTTGGGTTTCTCCAAAAGACATGAAAGTTAGTTACATCGAAAACACAGAAGATTATTTGACAAATTTAGCACTTGAAAATTCCGCCACGACCTTAATTCCAGAGAAAAAGTTGTTAGTTGTAGTTAGATCGGGAATATTAAAGCATTCTTTGCCTCTTGCCATTAATAATATACCTGTCACACTTAATCAAGATATGAAAGCAATTTCCCCAAATGATATTCTTGATATAGAGTATTTAAGATGGAAATTAACTGGGGTTGCAAATTTATTATTAGTGCAATGTAAAAAAATAGGCGCTACAGTAGATAGTATCGAAATGGAAAAATTAATGAGTTTCTCTATCTCATTTACAAAACATAAAGTAGAACAACTCCAAATCGTTCAACACATCGAAACCGAAACAAAACGAATAGACGGCACAATTTCTAAAATAGAACAAGAGATAGAACTGCTTTGGGAATACCGCACAGCGTTAATTAGTGAAGTTGTAACGGGAAAAATAAAAGTCTAAACTATGATTTGTGTGATTGATATGATTGCCTTGATTAAAGTCAATTGAAGAAAGATGATTAAGAAAGAATATAAATATTCGGAATTGACTGAAAAGATAATAGGATGTGCGATGGAAGTGCATAATAGACTCGGTAATGGTTTTCAGGAAGTAATTTATCAAAGAGCTTTAGAAATAGAAATGGTAATTGCCGGATTAAAATTTAATAGAGAATTTGAAATGCCCATTTTTTATCGAGAACGCCGGATAGGGACTCGAAGAGTTGACTTTTTAGTTGAAGATGTTATTTCAGTGGAATTAAAAGCCTTAACTAAACTTGTAGATGTTCATTTTGCACAGGCGATTAATTACCTTGAAGCTTATAACCTTGAAATAGGCTTGTTAATAAATTTCGGCGAAACGAGCCTTGTTTTCAAAAGGCTGACAAACAAAAAATTTAAGAATCAGTAAATCACAAAAATCAAATAAATCATAGTTTAGACAATGAGTGGCATACACACAGAATCAACATTCGAATCGGCAATCATCGAGCATCTAACCTCCAATGGCTGGATTGAGGGAAACGCAAATGATT